>NZ_JARXAI010000058.1 GCF_029865925.1 Sphingorhabdus sp. | reverse complement strand
GCGAAACACCTGCCGCCCCAGCATTTCCATCCGCGTTTGCGGCATGCCAAACCGAACCGGGCAACCAAAGGTCGCCTCGTATATGGCGGTGTCAAATTGCGGCTGATGCCGAAAATGCATGGACGGCAGCAACGGCGCCTCATCCAGAACCTGCCGTGACAAATGCGCGAAGCTTACGACCAGAAATTCGACAATGCTGGCATAATCCTGACACAGGTCCGGCGCGCACTCCCATGTGAAATAGGGCGGTTTACCATCGGAGTAAAAGGCAGTCCGCACCATATTTTGCCGAAGCGCCTGAACCTGGACACGTGCCCTGATAACGGCGCCCAAGTCCGCCTCCAACCGCGCGCCATAACCAAAGTCGGAGAAACTCTGCGCACCAGCTTTCTGACCCAAGCGCAAATGGATCGCCGGATCATTAAAATGCGTCTGCAGAAATTTGAACAAACGAAGGGCGACTTGTCCCGAAATCCGGCTCAGCGGATTGCGCAGCCGTGCCTCGTCAAGCCCAACCGCGGTGATAATCTCCCGCCGGTTCCCGCCTTCCTCGACTGCAGCGCGCAAAATCCGGGCTGCAAGGCCCCCCGCCATGGTCTCTGGCGCGATAGCATTCCCGTTCTGCAGCAAATTTTCGATCCAGCTGTAAATCGGCAGCCCCCCTTTTAGCGCGCCTACATGGTTCAACACGCAACGCATTCCAACGCAAGCGACATTTCGTGCGTGACTTGCGGCTTTGATTTTCCGTCGCTAAGTCAGCGGCATGAACCTCGCATCGCTCCTCGCCCAATTTACACCTGGCGCCAAGACCCACAAAATTTCCATTCCATTAAGCTGGCATCAGGGCCGCACCTCTTATGGCGGCCTAAGCAGCGTTCTGGCGTATCAGGCGGCCAAGCTGGCGGCAGATGACCTTCCCCCTCTACAATCGGCACAGATCACCTTTGTCGGGCCCCTCGCGGGCGATATTGAGGTTCGCGCAGATATCCTGCGGCGCGGTAAGAACACTGCGTTCATCCAAGTGGAGGTGAAAGGCGCGGACAGCGTTGGCCTGACATGCAATTTCATCTTCATGAACCGCCGCGAGAGCCAACTGAGTTATACGAATATCGCAGCTCCGGAATTGCCGCCAATTCCATCGGCTGAAACGGTTCGCAGCGGTACGCCTGAGTTTTTCACTGGCCATATGCAATATCCAGACAAACGGCTCGAGTTGGGGCTGGCAACAAATCGTCTCGCAAGCTGGCACCGGCTGACCGAGCATGATGGGCTGGACCATATTGCCGAGCTGATCTGTATTGGCGACGCCCTCCCGCCCTCGGCGATGGGTTTGATGACCGAAAAGGGAATGGTGAGCTCCATGAACTGGCAGATCAATATGTTGACAGATGCTCCGAACACCGAAAACGGATGGTGGTATTTGTCGAGCGAGACGCACCACGCCGCCAATGGCGCGAGCAGTCAATATATGACCGCCTGGAACAGCCGAGGCGAAGCGGTCCTGACGGGCATGCAATCGGTCGCGATTTTCGCTTAACCAGCGGGCGTTGTCCGAGCAAAGCGCATGCCTTAACCTAACGCAGCCTGCTTTTCTTCCGCGAGGCGATCCAGCTCAGCGCGGCTTTTCTTCTCGCTGGAGGACTTTAGCTGCCCGCATGCGGCCATGATGTCACGCCCGCGGGGTGTGCGGATGGGTGCGCTGATACCGGCTTCAAAAATGATGCTTGAAAAACGCTTGATGCGTTCGGGGTCAGAACATTCATAGGTTGCGCCAGGCCATGGGTTGAATGGGATCAGGTTGACCTTGGCAGGCAGCTTATACTGGCGGATAAGGCTCACCAGTTCGCGCGCGTCGGCGTCGCTGTCGTTCTTGTCCTTCAACATCACATATTCAAATGTGATCCGCCGCGCGTTGCTGATGCCGGGATATTCGGCGCAGGCCCGCAACAACTCATCAATGCCATATTTGCGATTAAGGGGCACGAGTTCGTCGCGCACCTCTTTGTTCACGCCGTGCAGCGAGACAGCGAGGTTGACGTTTATCTCTTCGCCCGCCCGCACCATCATCGGCACGACGCCAGACGTCGACAAAGTGATACGACGACGCGACAGGCCAAGGCCATCGCCATGCATGACAATCTTAATCGCATCGCGGACATTATCAAAATTGTACAGCGGCTCACCCATGCCCATAAGCACGATATTGGTCAGCATGCGGCCATCAGCGGTGTAATGTCCGACGTCATCATCTTCGTCTTCGTCCGGCGCCGCAGAGGCCATGTTGCCTTTCGGCCATTCGCCGAGTGCGTCGCGGGCAAGCATGACCTGCCCTACGATTTCCCCGGGCGTCAGGTTGCGTACCAGCCGCATTGTGCCCGTGTGGCAGAAACGACAGTTCAGCGTGCAACCCACTTGGCTAGAAATACATAGGGTCCCGCGATCAGCATCGGGGATGAACACCATTTCATAATCCTGCGCATCGTCGGTCCGCAAAAGCCATTTGCGCGTGCCGTCTGAAGACACCTGCGCCTCGACAATTTCGGGCCGGCCAATGACAAAGCGATCGGCAAGCCAAGGCCGCATGGTCTTGGAAATGTCTGTCATCACCTCAAAATCGGTGACGCCGCGATGGTAAATCCAATGGAACACCTGCTTGGAGCGCAGCTTGGCCGCTTTTTCATCGAGCTGCGATTCTTCAAACAACTGACGAATTTGCAGATGGCTCAACCCCATGAGGTCAATGCGTCCGTCACTGCGCGGCGTTATGACGCGCGGCGTGACTACAGGGTCGATATGGCCAGGTATCTGCATGATGATGGGGCCTATAATTGCGTTGACCTTGAAAAGCCAGCGTTGCGGCCCAAGCATTATGTATGACCGAAACTTTGGTGCCGGGTGCTTGGTCCAAAACCATCACAACTGCCCCCACCATTGATGCACCGATGCCGTTACACACATCCGCGAAATAATTTCTCAGGCTAACATCCTCGATCGCTGTCGACGACAGCACGCGATTATGCGCATCACGCTGAGGCGATCTTTGGCGAATAAAGGCGCGGATATTATGAAAAGACATAAAACACACGCGACAGCTATCACGCCCGCTCCCCCTGCCCGCCACCGTCGATAACCAACGCTTCTAAACCATCGCGGATCATTACCATGCTGCCTTGGGCAAGGCTGGCTGCGATCGGCGCTCCAAAATGCTCCATGGGTTCCAGATCAAGCAAAAGCCCACGGAGAACCCGCGCTGTCATTCCGTGGCATATGATCAGCATATCTTGGTCAAAGGACAAACCGCCAAGCCACTGCGAAAGACGCTGCGCCACATCTTCATAATATTCGCCGCCATCCGGACGAACGGCAAACAACTTATGCTCCATGTCGACGATTGGACCGATTTCGGCAGAAATGTCGGCATAAGTCCGGCTTGACCAGCGACCAACGTCAATTTCCAGCAAGCGGTCATCGCGATGGGTCTGGTGCCAATCTGCATCAATCTCTTCTGCAATCAGCGCGAGCGTTTGCAGCGCCCGTCCAGCAGTTGATGACCAAAGCTGTGGTCTGGCATCAGCCCCAAGATAATCCGACAGTGCGCGGCCCATGTCACGTGCTTGCACGCAGCCCTCCCACGTCAGCGGCGTGTGCAATTCTGCCTGCCCCTGCATCCGTGCAACTTTGTTAAACACTGTCTCCCCATGCCGCGCGATGAAAAGCCGTCTATTGTTTGTTGAAATACCCATATTGCCCTTATTCCACAGGATATTGTTGGAGGCAAAAGCTATCGACTTGCCCTAATGTTCAAAGCGGTTATGTAAGATTCAGCATAGTAATAGGGTTTTTCGGTTGGTTCGCGGACCAACCGGCCCGACAAGGGGAATTTGAATGAGAGCCACGATCGAACGCGCGACCCTGCTGAAATGCCTGAGCCACGTCCAATCTGTTGTGGAGCGGCGCAATACCATACCCATATTGTCCAACGTTCTGATCGAAGCCAGCGAAGGCGGCAAGATCAAGGTGACCGCAACAGACCTTGATTTGCAGGTTGTAGAAACCTTTGCAGCCGATGTCGAAACGCAAGGCGCGACAACCGTGTCCGCGCACACCTTGTTTGAAATCGCCCGCAAATTGCCCGATGGCTCGCAAGTGCAACTGCATGCTACCGATGGCCGCATGGCTGTCAACGCTGGCCGTGCCCGCTTCTCGCTTGCAACACTGCCGCGCGACGATTTCCCGACGATTGCCGAAGGCGAACTGCCTACATCGTTCGAAATCCCCGCAAGCTCACTGATCCAGATTATCGACAAAACGCGCTTTGCGATTTCGACTGAGGAAACGCGTTATTATCTTAACGGTATTTTCCTGCACGTCACGGACGACGCAGAACCGGTGTTGAAGGCAGCGGCCACCGATGGCCATCGCCTTGCCCGCGTCACCTTGCCGCGCCCTGCCGGTGCGGAAAATATGCCCGACGTCATTGTGCCGCGCAAATGCGTAGCCGAAGTCCGCAAACTGCTTGATGAAAGCGGCGGCAATGTGATCCAGGTCGACTTGTCGGCAAGCAAAATTCGCTTCACCTTTGATAGCGTTATCCTTACATCAAAGCTGATTGATGGCACCTTCCCCGACTACAGCCGTGTCATTCCAACTGCGAATGACAAGCTGCTGCGCATCGATCCCAAGGCATTCAGCCAAGGTGTTGACCGCGTTGCGACCATCGCCACCGAAAAAACCCGCGCAGTTAAAATGGCGCTCGACAAGGACAAGATCACTTTGTCCGTCACCAGCCCCGAAAACGGCACTGCGGCGGAAGAAGTGTCCGGCCAATATAGCAGCGATAGCTTCGAAATCGGCTTTAACGCCCGTTATCTGATGGACATACTGGGCGAAATCGAAGGCGACATCGTCGAACTGCATTTGGCCGACGCCAGCGCGCCAACCTTGATCCGTGAGAATGACAAGTCAGCGGCGCTGTATGTCCTAATGCCGATGCGGGTTTGATCTAAACTAATCCGATAAAGGTAAGGCCCTGAAATCTTTTCAAGGCCTTACTATTAATACGACGCAGATTGAGAAAATCTGCGCGTCGCTCCCCTACTCTGCCGCCTCGGCCATCAGCACATTCTGCGGGCCGCGCACTACGATGCCCGGCAACGCGCCTGTCATCTTGCCTTCACGGAAGGTCACCACGCCCGATTTTATCGTCGCGACATAGCCGTCAGCCTTTTGCAGTAAACGCTTGCCACCGGCGGGTAGGTCGAACGCCAGCCATGGCTTCAACAATTTCAACGCGTCAAAATCGATGACGTTGATATCGGCGAGATAGCCCGGCTTCAGCACACCGCGATCATTTAATCCATAAAGCCGCGCGGTGTCGTGGCATTGCCGTTTGACGGCCAGTTCGAGCGGTATTGTTCCGGCCTTACGGTCGCGCGCCCAATAGCTGAGCAGGAATGTCGGTGACGCCGCGTCGCAAATTGTCCCGCAATGTGCGCCGCCGTCGGACAGCGATGCGACGATATCGTCACGCTGGAGCAGCTCTTTGGTGAAGTCCAAATTGCCATCCATATAATTCAATATCGGCAGGTAAATCATGCCGTTCCCGTCGTCGGCCATCAACTGGTCATAGGCATATTCGGCGCTTTCTTTGCCTGCAGCCTGTGAAAAGCCAAAGATGCTTTCTTCGCGAGTGGGTTCATAGCTAAAGCCATCGCCCAGCGGGAATTGCATGGCCCAAGCGGCGGTCACCAGCATGAAGAATGGGGCCATATCAACCGACGGCGGCGGCAAATTGTCCTCCGCTAGCATCGTAGCCTTGAACGCCGGGTCGGACAGTTTTGCCTTCTGTTCATCCCACGACAGTGCTGCGATTTTCTGCCAGCTTGGCTTGCGCATGAATGGGTGCACCGTGCCGCGCCAGTTCATGATGACGCCGATACCGCGCAGGCCAATCGCCGCGACCAGATTGGCACCATTGTCATTGGCGTTGCACATCCCTGCCATTTGCTCGGTCCACGGCATTTGCTTGATGGGCGATTGCAACATGGTGAAGGCGATGGGCAGCCCTGTCTCGCGGCTTAACCGACCCATCCAGCCGAACTCGTCCCATTCTTCCAAGAAATCGGTGGTCAGCTCAAACACCCCGTGCCCAACCTTACCCATGGCGCGGCCAATACCAACCAGTTCGGGTTCGGTCGCCGTGGTCCCGGGGACAAGTTCGCCATCAATCGATTTATGCAGCACCGTGCGTGAGGTGGAAAAGCCCAAAGCCCCTGCGCGCAAGCCTTCCTCCA
The DNA here is from genome assembly GCF_029865925.1 of Sphingorhabdus sp. Taxonomy (GTDB): domain Bacteria; phylum Pseudomonadota; class Alphaproteobacteria; order Sphingomonadales; family Sphingomonadaceae; genus Sphingorhabdus_B. The sequence goes on along the minus strand of NZ_JARXAI010000058.1, from coordinate 6,029 downwards.
CCAGCCGCGCCATTTCGGCGATGTCTGCTTCGGTTGGCTCCTCATTATCCGCCCCGCGCTGTCCCATGACAAAGGCACGCAACGCGCCGTGCGGAACTTGCGTGCCAATATCGATGGTGCGCGGGCGGCGCTCAAGCGCATCCAGATATTCAGGGAAGGTCTCCCAATCCCATTTCATCCCCTCGGCCAGCGCAGTGCCCGGAATATCCTCAACACCCTCCATCAGGCCGATAAGCCAGTCATGCTTGTCCTTTTTCGCCGGCGCAAAGCCAACGCCGCAATTGCCCATAACGACCGTGGTGACGCCATGCCAGCTCGACGGACCCATCTCGCTATCCCAAGTCGCTTGGCCGTCATAATGTGTGTGGATGTCGACAAAGCCGGGCGCAACGATCTTGCCCGTTGCATCAATCTCTTCGCGGCCTTGCGCGCTGATATGTCCAACCGCCGTGATTATACCGCCGTCCACTGCAACATCGGCAACGAAGCGCGCCGCGCCTGTGCCATCAACCACGGTTCCACCACGAATAACAAGATCATGCATGCCGACTCTCCTCTGTCCTCGCGGTAAGCGTATCAGGTTTAATTAGGCAATCAAACCTAAGCGCCTGCCTAAAAAACGCCCTGATCGAGGCCGGTCAAGATGCTATGCGTTGAAAATCAGTCGCGGCCAGCCGCGGTTATTTTCCACGTTGCGCCAACAACCGCAAGCGAAGAGCGTTCAGCTTAATAAAGCCTGCTGCATCCTTCTGGTCATATGCGCCGGCATCGTCTTCAAAGGTCACGACCTTTTCGCTGTACAGGCTATTCGGCGACTTACGGCCAACCACGCTGGCGAGGCCCTTGTAGAGCTTCAGTCGCACAGTTCCTGACACATGTTCCTGACTATGGTCGATGGCTGCCTGCAACATCTCGCGCTCCGGCGAGAACCAGAAGCCATTGTAAATCAGCTCGGCATATTTCGGCATCAGCTCGTCTTTCAGATGTGCCGCACCCCGATCCAGCGTGATGCTTTCAATACCGCGATGGGCGCGGGCATAGATTTCGCCACCCGGCGTTTCGTACATGCCGCGCGATTTCATACCAACGAAACGGTTCTCGACCAGATCAAGACGGCCGATACCATGCGTGCGTCCAAGGTCATTAAGGGCTGCCAGCAATGTTGCTGGCGACATGGCTTCGCCGTTCAGGGCAACGCCGTCACCCTTTTCAAAATCGATGGTGATATATTCAGGCGTATCGGGCGCATCCTCTGGATTGACGGTGCGCGAATAGACATAATCGGGCGTTTCATCCCATGGGTCTTCAAGCACCTTGCCTTCGGACGATGTGTGCAAAAGGTTCGCGTCCGTCGAAAACGGGCTTTCCCCGCGCTTGTCCTTTGGCACGGGGATCTGATGCTGCTCGGCCCATTCAATCAAGCGCGTGCGGCTCGTGAGGTCCCATTCACGCCAAGGGGCGATGACTTTGATATCGGGGTTGAGCGCGTAAGCCGACAACTCGAAGCGAACTTGGTCATTGCCCTTGCCGGTCGCGCCATGTGCAATCGCGTCAGCCCCTGTTTCCGCCGCAATCTCAATCAGTCGCTTCGAAATCAGCGGGCGCGCAATCGACGTACCCAATAGATAATCGCCTTCATAACGCGCATTGGCGCGCATCATTGGGAACACAAAGTCGCGGACAAATTCTTCGCGCAAATCATCAATGTAGATATGGTGGTCAGGCACGCCCATCAACACCGCTTTGGCGCGCGCAGGTTCAAGCTCTTCGCCCTGACCCAAATCAGCGGTGAAGGTGACAACTTCACAACCATACTCGACCTGCAGCCATTTCAGGATGACGCTGGTATCGAGCCCGCCCGAATAGGCCAGAACGACTTTTTTAATGCTGTCTGTCATGTCACATTTTTTCCGAAGCTAAATATCTGCGGCGCGCCTAACAGTTTAGGCGGGGTTCGACAACTCCCAGAACTGCCAAAGACCCAGAACAAAGAACAGCCCAGCGGCAATTTTATGCACGGTGCGCAGCGAAATTTTTGCCACGAGTTGCTCGCCCAGAAAAACAGCGGGGACGTTTGCGATCATCATCCCCAATGTTGTTCCGGCAGCGACTGCCCAGACCGCATGATATTGCGCGCCCAAAGCGATAGTGGCGACCTGCGTTTTGTCACCCATTTCGACGAAGAAAAAGGTGTCCGGTTAATTGCAAACAAATTCTTGCCGCGACCCATTTGCAGGATTTTGATGGATTTTTAATGACGCGCCAGCAAATAAAATGGCGGCGCGGTTTTTTCCTTTTGTCGATGGGCAACAGCCGTTAGGGGAGGCGTAACACTAAAAATCTCCCTGGGGCGCAGTTTTTCGCTGGAGCCAAGATATGACCAAATATGTAACGCGCGCCGGGCTTCGGATTGCCGCGCAGCTTGTTGAGTTTACCGAAAGCCGTGCCCTTGCTGGCACCGGCATCGCTGCGGATACTCTGTGGCAGGGCCTAACCGACATCCTCGCCCGCTTTGTGCCGCACAACCGGATGCTGCTGGCCAAGCGTGACGTTATTCAGGCGCAGCTAGACGCATGGCATCGCGCCCATCCCGGCCCAATTACCGACATGGCGGCCTATCAAGCCTTCTTGCGCGACATTGGCTATTTGGTCCCCGAGCCAGCGCCATTCAGCATCGGCACGCAGAATGTAGACCCCGAAATCGCGAATATGGCTGGGCCACAACTTGTTGTGCCAAGCCTGAATGACCGCTTCGTCCTGAACGCCGCAAATGCGCGCTGGGGCAGCTTGTATGACGCGTTGTATGGCACCAACGTCCTGCCCGCGCCAGTTGCACGGCCCGGCGGCTATGACACGGATCGCGGCGCGGCGGTTGTGGCGTATGCACGCAGCTTCCTCGACGAAGCCATTCCCAGTTGGCAGGCGGCTTTGGCTGGCGGCGGAAGCCCATTTTTCGTCGCAAAGGCGCAAGCCGGTGACGCCGCGCGTTATCTGTTCAAACATCACGGACTGCATATTGAAATCCTGGTCAATTCGAAGCATTCTGTTGGCGCGACAGATGAATTGCACATCGCCGATGTCATCCTTGAATCCGCGCTCACGACGATCGTCGATTTGGAAGACTCGGTCGCAGCAGTCGACGCCGATGACAAGGTTGCAGCCTACACCAACTGGCTTGGCCTCATGCGTGGCGATCTTGTCGCCAGTTTTGACAAGGGCGGGAAGACCGTCACCCGGGCGCTTGAGCCGGATCGTGAATATGATGGCCTGACGCTGGCTGGCCGCAGCCTGATGTTCGTCCGCAACGTCGGGCATCTTATGACCAATCCAGCCGTCCTGCTGTCCGACGGTAGCGAGGCACCCGAAGGCATATTGGACGCGCTATTCACGTCACTCTGCGCTCTGCATGACCTCAAAGGACTTGGAAACCGACGTAACAGCCGCGCAGGCAGCATCTATATCGTTAAGCCAAAGATGCACGGCCCAGAAGAAGCCGCCTTCACCAACGACCTTTTCGACGCTGTCGAAGATGTGCTTGGCCTTGCCCGCAACACCATCAAGGTCGGCGTAATGGACGAAGAACGCCGCACCAGCGCGAACCTTGCCGCATGCATTCACGCCGTCCGCAACCGAATTGTCTTCATAAACACGGGCTTCCTTGATCGCACTGGCGACGAAATGCATACCGCGATGCAAGCCGGCCCTATGATCCGCAAAGCGGAAATGAAAACGTCATCCTGGATTCAGGCTTATGAGGCGCGCAATGTCCAAATCGGCTTGGCCTGCGGCCTCAGCGGCAAGGCGCAAATCGGCAAGGGCATGTGGGCCGCGCCCGATATGATGGCGGATATGATGGTGCAGAAAATCGCCCATCCCAAAGCCGGCGCGAATACCGCATGGGTTCCCTCGCCCACGGCAGCGACGTTGCACGCAATGCATTATCATGCATTTGACGTCTTTGCCCGTCAGGCGGAACTTGCACAGGAGCCAACGCCGAGCCTTGATCCATTGCTGACCATTCCCGTCGCACCTGCTGGCTACAATTGGTCAGACGAAGACGTGGCCCAAGAATTGGAAAACAACGCCCAAGGCATATTGGGCTATGTCGTACGCTGGATTGACCAAGGTGTTGGCTGTTCCAAGGTACCCGATATTCACGACATCGGCCTTATGGAAGACAGGGCCACTTTGCGCATTTCCTCGCAGCATATTGCCAATTGGCTGCTGCACGGCATTGCGACCGAGGCGCAAGTGGACGCTGCACTGACGAAGATGGCCGCGAAAGTTGACACGCAAAATGCCGGCGACCCGTTATATGAAAAACTGGTCGGAGATAGCCTTGCGTTAAAGGCTGCACGCGCCCTCATTTTCGAAGGCTTGACGCAGCCGAATGGCTATACGGAGCCGCTGCTGCACAAATTCCGTCAGGAGAAGAAAGCGGAAGGCTGACGCGGCTTATGCCACCGCGTCGATAAACCGTTCCGCATCAAGCGCCGCCATGCAGCCAGTGCCTGCGCTTGTGCATGCCTGGCGGTAGATGTGGTCCATCACATCGCCGCTGGCAAAAACGCCGGGGACGCTTGTTTCAGTTGCTTGTCCTTCGAAGCCACCCCGCACTTTGATATAGCCGCCCGCCATATCGAGATGGCCTTCAAAAATGCTTGTGTTCGGCTTATGCCCGATGGCGATAAAAACGCCGTGGAGTTCGATATCTTCGGTGCCGTCGCCATCGGTCGCCGCGATACGCATGCCGGTGACGCCCATCGCATCACCCAAGACTTCGTCAAGCCTGTGGTTCCACTTAATGGTAACTTTGCCCTCTGCCTCCCGCGCGAACAGCCGGTCTTGCAGGATTTTCTCCGCTTTTAACTTGTCGCGGCGATGCACCAAGGTCACATGACTTGCAATATTGGCCAGATATAGCGCCTCCTCCACAGCTGTGTTGCCACCGCCGATGACTGCAACTGGCTTGTTCCGATAAAAGAAGCCGTCGCAGGTTGCGCAGGCCGAGACACCTTTGCCCATGAACGCCGTTTCGCTAGGCAGGCCAAGATATTGTGCGCTCGCGCCTGTGGCAATAATCACGGAATCAGCGGTGTAGTCGCCTGCCCCGCCAGTCAGCACGAATGGCCGCTTCGAAAAGTCGACCTTTTCGATATAGTCATTTTCAATGCGCGTTCCGAAACGCTCGGCATGCTTGCGCATCCGCTCCATCAATTCAGGCCCCATGACACCTGCATCATCGCCAGGCCAATTGTCGACTTCGGTCGTGGTCATTAGTTGCCCGCCTATTTCGACGCCCGTAATCATCATCGGCGTCAAATTGGCGCGCGCGGCGTAAACGGCAGCAGTATAGCCGGCAGGTCCAGAGCCAATGATGACAACAGGTGCGTGGCGATTTTCGGTCATAGAAGGTCTTTCTGATTCTGTTGGCTCGGGACATACGCATTCGTGTCACGCTGGCCAAGTGTGCGGCCTAACTTATCCCCATCAAATTAGGGCTTCACATGTCGGCAGGTGCAACCTATCAGTCCGACATTGTTTAGGATTAAGGGAGCATCTCATGGCCAAAGTCACGATAATTTCACGTAACGGCGAAGGCCGCGAAGTTGAAGCTGAAAACGGCCTTTCGCTGATGGAAGTCATCCGCGACAATGGTTTTGATGAATTGCTCGCGCTTTGCGGCGGCTGCTGCTCATGCGCCACCTGCCATGTGCACGTCGACCCTGCCTTTGCTGACCGCCTGACTAAAATGGGCGAGGACGAAAACGATCTGCTCGATAGCACTGACCACCGTAACGAAACCTCGCGCCTGTCGTGCCAAATCCCCGTTAGCGATGCGCTTGATGGGTTGATCGTGACAATCGCGGCTGAGGATTGATTTCGGCGGCGTATTAAAGCTGACCTAACGCCCTCCCGCAGGCAGGAGGGCGGGTTAACCCCGCTTGGCGCTACCAAGCGATTCCTCAAGCACGGGGTAGCCATGCCCGTCGGGGATGCACAGCCAACTTCCATCCGCGCGCTGCTCC
>NZ_JARXAI010000027.1 GCF_029865925.1 Sphingorhabdus sp. | reverse complement strand
GCGCAACTGGTGGACACATCGTCGGGCGTGGAATCCGCGCCGGGCATCAAGGATGTGGACAAGATTGCGGCCTTCTGCCAAGCGGTGCGGGACTATGACAATCACTGAACGCACCCCGAACTCCTTCCGCAACCAACCCGATGAGCGTGGCCATTTTGGTCAGTTCGGCGGGCGCTATGTCGCCGAAACGCTCATGCCGCTCGTGCTCGATCTGGAACGTGAATATCGTGCGGCGCAACAAGACCCGGCCTTTGCTGCGCAGTTTGATGACCTGCTGGAACATTATGTGGGTCGCCCGTCGCCGCTATATTATGCCGAGCGCCTGACCGAGGAAGTCCGCAAGGATGCGCCTACGGGCAAAGGCGCGCAAATCTGGTTCAAGCGCGATGAGTTGAACCACACCGGCGCGCATAAGATCAACAACTGCGTTGGCCAGATTTTGCTTGCTATTCGTATGGGCAAGACGCGGATCATCGCGGAAACCGGCGCTGGCCAACATGGCGTTGCCACCGCAACCGTCTGCGCACGTTTTGGCCTCCCCTGCTTTATCTACATGGGCGCAAAAGACATTGAGCGGCAGCAGCCAAATGTGTTCCGCATGCGCTTGCTGGGCGCGGAGATCATTCCGGTGACCAGCGGCGCTGGCACGTTGAAGGACGCGATGAACGAAGGGCTGCGCGACTGGGTCGCCAATGTCCATGACACATTCTACATCATCGGCACGGCGGCTGGCCCGCATCCGTATCCCGAATTGGTGCGCGATTTCCAAAGCGTCATCGGCAAAGAAGCGCGCGCACAAATGCTAAGCCGCATCAACCGCTTGCCCGATTTGTTGGTCGCCTGCATTGGCGGCGGTTCAAACGCTCTAGGGCTGTTCCATCCATTTCTCGACGACAAGGACGTGGCGATGCTCGGCATTGAGGCGGCGGGTCATGGTCTCGACAAGGAACATGCCGCGTCTTTGGCAGGCGGTCGCCCCGGCATCCTCCACGGCAACAAAACCTATTTGCTGCAGGATGCAGACGGCCAGATCGCCGAGGCGCATTCGATTTCGGCTGGCCTAGATTATCCCGGCATCGGTCCTGAACATAGCTGGCTGAAGGAAATCGGCCGCGTGCGATACGATAGCGTGACCGATGTCGAAGCGCTGGCTGCGTTCCAATTACTGTGCCGCACTGAAGGCATCATCCCCGCGCTAGAACCAGCCCACGCGATTGCTGCGGTTGAGCGCGAAGCCAAGAAGATGGACCGTGACCAGATTATTCTCGCCAATCTGTGTGGCCGCGGTGACAAGGATATCTTCACTGTGGCTGAGGCTTTGGGGACGAAGATATGATTGCCCGGGAACTTCAGTCACCATTGTTGAAACGCGTTCAGGGTGTCGTGATATGACTCGCCTTTCCAACGCATTCGCTAAGTCGCATCCAGCCCTCGTCGCCTTCATCACGGCGGGTGATGGCGACACCGCGGCCAATCTCGACGCGCTCGTCGCGGGCGGCGCGGATGTCATTGAACTTGGCATGCCGTTCACGGACCCCATGGCCGATGGCCCTGTTATTCAGGAAGCGAATATCCGCAGCTTGAATGCCGGGACCACGACGGCGGATATCTTCGCAATCGCCTCCGCCTTCCGCAAACGCCATCCCGACACGCCTTTGGTGCTCATGGGATACGCCAATCCGATGACGATCCGTGGCGGCGACTGGTTTGCATCCGAATGCAACAAAGCGGGCGTCGACGGCGTCATTTGCGTCGACATTCCGCCAGAAGAAGATCCAGAGCTTGGCCCTGCCCTTCGCAGCGCTGGCATCGACCTTATCCGCTTGGCGACGCCGACTACTGACGTTGCACGGCTTCCCGCCGTCCTCGATGGCGCATCGGGCTTTCTATATTATGTCAGCGTTGCTGGCATCACTGGCCTACAAGTCGCCGCGCAGACCAGCATTGACGAAGCCGTCGCCCGCCTCAAGGCCCAGACCGACTTGCCCGTCGCAGTCGGCTTTGGCGTTCGCACCCCCGAACAAGCAGCCAACATCGCCCGTGTCGCCGATGGGGTCGTTGTTGGTTCCGCCATTGTCGAATTGGTTGCCCAACATGGCGCCAACGCTGCTGGTCCCGTCCGCGATTATGTGGCATCACTCAAGCACGCAATTGTCGCAGCCAGAAAGGCCTGAACATGAACTGGGTCACCCGCGTCCGTAATGCTATTCCCTTCATCGCGAAGCGTGAGACCGCCGAAACACTCTGGCACAAATGCAAGGGTTGTGAGGCGATGATCTTCCTTAAGGAATTTGAGGAAAATCAGTCGGTCTGCCCCAAATGCGACCATCATGGCCGCATTGGCCCTGCTGCGCGTTTTGACGCTCTGTTTGATGACGAAAGCTATGTTATTCTGAAGCCACCCGTCGTCGGCGAAGACCCCCTGAAATTCAGAGATACGAAGAAATATGTCGACCGTATCAAGGCAGCGCGCCTTGCCACTGGCGAAACCGACGCGATGAAAACCGCCCGCGGGGAAATCAATGGGCAGACCGTCGTCATCAGCGTGCAGGACTTTGCCTTCATGGGCGGATCAATGGGCATGGCAGTGGGCGAGGCGTTCATTGACGGGGTAAAGGCGGCGATACGCGCGAAATGCCCTTATGTCATTTTCACTGCTGCGGGCGGAGCGCGTATGCAGGAAGGAATATTGAGCCTGATGCAAATGCCGCGTTCCACCGTGGCGATTCAGATGCTGCATGATGCGGGCTTGCCGTATATCGTTGTATTGACGGACCCAACCACTGGCGGCGTCACTGCGTCTTATGCCATGCTTGGCGATGTACAGATTGCAGAGCCAGGCGCACTGATCGGCTTTGCCGGACAGCGGGTAATTGAACAGACCATTCGCGAAAAATTGCCTGAAGGGTTCCAGCGTGCCGAATATCTGCTTGAGCATGGCATGATCGATATGGTCACCCATCGCCGCGACTTGCGCGGCGTGTTGTCGCAACTCATCGGCTATCTCGCACCGGAGAAAAAGGCGGCTTAACCCAATCTCGCGAAACCCACTTGTTGTCATGCCCGCAAAAACGGGAATGACAAAGGACGAGTACATGCCTGACCACGCAACATCCACTGACCCTGCCGTTCAGGCACAGCTCGACCGGTTGACCATGCTGTCGCCCGGGAAAGACATATTGGGCCTAGGACGGATCGCTATGCTGCTGGAGCGGCTTGGCAATCCGCATCATCATCTCCCGCCCGTATTCCACGTCTCTGGCACTAATGGAAAAGGTTCAACCTGTGCCTTTCTGCGCGGCGCAATTGAGGCGGCTGGGCTAACTGCGCATGTCTACTCCAGCCCACATCTGGTGCGCTTTAACGAACGGATCAGGGTCGCAGGACGGTTGATTGATGATACAACTCTGTCCGCACTCCTGTCCGAAGTGCTCGACCATGCCGCAGGGCTAGAGGCCAGCTTCTTCGAAGTCACCACCGCCGTCGCCTTCTGTGCTTTTGCGCGGACAAAGGCCGATGTATGTATCGTCGAAGTCGGCCTTGGCGGCCGGTTAGACGCCACTAATGTGCTAGTTAAGCCTGTCGCCTGCGGCATTGCTTCGCTCGGCTTGGACCATGAGGCGTTTTTGTTGGCGGCGGAAGATGGCGTGCCCGACATGCCACCGCTTGACCGCATCGCCTTTGAAAAGGCAGGTATTGCGAAGTCCGGCGCGCCTTTAGTCACGCAGAAATATAGCGCGTCGATGGGAAACACCGTTGCCGTGCAAGCATCCCTGCACAACGCAGTGTTACACGCACGCAGCGAAGGCTGGGACGCGGCGGTATATGACGGCCGCCTCCATTACCGCGACGCCACCGGAAAGCTGAACCTGCCCCTGCCTCGCATGCCGGGCGCACATCAGGCGGATAACGCCGCCTTGGCCATTGCTATGCTGCGGCATCAGTCAGCGATCCAGATACCAGAGGCTGCATTGTCTGCCGCTATGGAGTGGACGCGATGGCCTGCGCGTATGCAGTTATTGGCCAATGGGCCGCTGACTGAATTATTACCCGAAGGTTCCAACATCTGGCTCGATGGCGGCCACAACCCCGATGCAGGCGCAGCGATTGCCAAAACATTGGAAGACGGCCCAAGCGTGCATGTCATTATCGGCATGTTAGAGAACAAGGACGCGATTGGCTTCCTCACACCATTTGCGCACAAAATTGAAACGCTGACCGCAGTGCCAATAGCGGGGCATGCGCATCATGATCCATTGGATCTGTGCAAATTGGCGCAGTCCCGCCGGCACATCGCAGACGCGCGGCCAGCCAGCAACGTCACCGCAGCACTGGAATTGCGCGCAGCACAAAAAGGTCCAAGCAACGTCCTTATATGCGGGTCGCTATATCTGGCTGGAGAGGTTTTAAGACTTAACGATCAGGTCCCAGACTAGGGTCAGGACCTAAGCCACTCGCTTGGGCTGCCCCTTCCACGCAAGCAATGCACCTGCAACCAACACAGCTGCAAAGGCCAATGTGAGATTGGTTGCAAACTCAAGCGGTTGCGAGAGTAATAGCCCGATAAGTCCCGCCACAATCAACAAAAAGCCAAGAATACGTAAGGGGCCGACAGGTTCCTTCAGCGCCTTTTCGTTGATGGCTTCAACTTGGTGGATGCCTTGGACGACATAGCCTTTACTCCACAGCATCCAGAGCAATACCATGCCCGGGATTGCTGCCGCGACGGTGAAGCCCCAAAAGCCAACCCATCCCACATTTTCCGCTACGATGCCTGCTGGCCCCGCCATGAACGTGCGGCCAACGCCAGCGAACGATGAAAGCAGTGCGAATTGCGTCGCCGTGTACGCAATACTTGAGAGCCCAGACAAATAGGTAGCAAACACTGTCAGACCAACGCCGCTGGTCAAATTCTCGGTACAAATAGCGGCGACCATCATCCAGTAACTGTTGCCTGTGGCAGCCAAGATCATGAACATGACGTTGGAGAACATCATTAACAATCCGGAGATCAGCAATGCACGCCCCATACCGAGCCACAGGATGAAAGGAGCGCCTAAGGCAGAGCCAATAATTAACGCGCCAAAGCCCCATAATTTGTTCGCCGAAATATAGTCCAGATCGGAAAAGCCTAGGTCGACGATCATCGGGCTTAACATCGCCTGCCCCATGGCATCGCCAACCTTGTAGACAAGTACGAAGCCAAGGATTAGGAAAGCGCCATGTCGTGTCAAAAATTCCCGGAATGGGTTGACCACTGCCTCAGTCAGCCACTGCTTTGGTTTCATGCCCTCTACATGTGCGAAGCGATCAGCAAACTTGCCCGGGCCAGCCCATAACGCGCCAATAATCGCAGGAATGATGCAGAATGCGGTCAGGCCATAGGCCGTTGACCAGCCAAGCCCTAGCCCCTCTTGCGAGGCGAAATAGATTGTCCCTGCACCCGCGATCAGATTACCTGTGCGATAGCCAAATTGGTTTGTCGCGGTGCCGTGGGCGAATTCTTCATCTTCCAATATTTCAATGCGATAGGCATCAATGACAATGTCTTGCGTCGCCGACAGAAACGCGGTGATGAGCGCCCATATAGCGAACTCTCCCATGTCACCAGGCTGCGGATTGCTCGCGCCCAATTGCCAGATCGAGACGAAGAGCAAGGCCTGCACACAGAACAACCAGCTGCGCCGTTGGCCCAACAGCTTGGTGAGAAAAGGCAGATGCAACTTGTCGACCAACGGGGCCCAGAGAAACTTAATGGTATATGGAATACCCAATGCGACCGCAAAACCGATCGTGGCAGTGTCGATACCAACTTTAGCCAGCCAGAATGTCATGGTTGCTACCAGCAACGTCAGGGGAAAGCCGCTGGAAATTCCGAGCAGGAAGGTTATAACGGGGTTTTTGCGCAGATAGGGCCGGAATGTAGGGATGGTTAGGGCAATCAATGGCAGGGCAAGCAAGATGCCCGCAAAAATGATAAAACGCATTAAATCGACTGACATGCGGCCCCCTCCGAATACATTGCGACGATGACTAACGGCATTTTCCTGAATGGCCAGTGACTTTTGAAGCAATATGCGTCAAAGGCGCGACATGGTTAAACCTCCGTCAAAAGCACCTGCCCGTCCTACCAAGCCACCGCGTCTGCGTTGGGACAGCAAACCGTCGCGTAAACCCAACCCAAATGCCGGCCCGAGCAAGGGCGCATTAGAACGCAAGGACGGTGAAGAACGCATCGCAAAACTGCTGGCCCGCGCTGGTGTGGCTTCGCGTAGAGAAATCGAGCGTATGATTGCCGATGGCCGAGTAACGCTGAACAATGAAAAGGTGGAAACGCCCGCAACTTTGCTGAAATCGCTGAACGGGGTCGCTGTGGATGGCAAGGCCGTGGGTCAGCCCGCGCCAACCCAGCTTTACATGTTCCACAAACCTGAAGGCTGCCTAACCGCTGAGCGCGATTTTAGTGGGCGCAAGACCATCTATGATGTTTTGCCCAAGGACTTGCCGCGCCTGATGCCCATCGGTCGGCTCGATTTAAACACCGAAGGCTTGTTATTGCTAACCAATGATGGCGAATTCAAACGCCAGATGGAATTGCCATCGACCGGCGTTGAACGCACCTACCGCGCGCGCTGCTTTGGTGATGTCAGTCAGGAACAGCTAGAAGAACTCATTCACGGCATCGAGATTGAGGGCGTCAAATATGGCAAAATCGATGCCAATCTGGAACGCCGCACTGGCCGCAATGGCTGGGTCGAAATGACGCTGACCGAAGGCAAGAACCGCGAAGTCCGCCGCGTTCTTGAACATTTGGGGCTTGAGGTCAGCCGCCTTATCCGCACGCGTTATGGCCCATTCGTGCTGGGCGAGCTTGCACCCGGCACGGTTGGCGAAGTGCGCCGTGTGGACCTGATAGAATTTCGAAAGACGCTGAAATAATGCGTATCATTTCCGGCCAGTGGCGCTCGCGGCCGTTGATCGCGCCAAAAGGCGACACGACCCGTCCAACCGCAGACCGCACGCGCGAGACATTGTTTTCGATGCTGACGAGCCGGCTAGGGTCTTTTGAAGATTTGCGGGTTCTTGACCTTTTTGCAGGATCTGGCGCGCTTGGGCTTGAGGCATTGTCGCGTGGTTCCGGGCATTGCACCTTTGTCGAGCAGGACGCGCTTGCGCTAGATGCACTTCAAACAAACATCTCGAAATTAGGTGCTAAGGATCAAAGCGACGTGCGCAAATCATCCGTGTTGTCACTGGGCACCGCCATCAAGCCTGCCGACATTGTTCTAATGGACCCGCCTTATTTAAGCGGCGCAGGCTCCGTGGCGCTCGACAAGCTTGTCCGCTTTGGCTGGTTTGCGCCATCCGCATGGATCAGCGTCGAAACCAGCATCAAGGAAGATGTTGAGGTGAAAGGTTTCACAGTCGACACCGTCCGTAATGTTGGCAAGGCGCGGCTAACACTTTTACGTCCCGAAGGAATTTAGCCGCGCGCCTGCTTTGCGGCATGTAATAGTTCCGCCAACACGCCGAACAGCGCTTGCGGTTCATCGCGCCGTTCCCTAACTGTTCGCCTTATGTCAGATATTCAGGTCCAAAACGATCCGTCCGAAACGGAACCGCCATGGCTGCGCGGGTTGAACGCGCCCCAACGTGAAGCCGTGCTTACCACAGAGGGGCCGGTTCTGCTGCTAGCAGGCGCAGGCACTGGAAAAACTGCCGCGCTAACGGCACGGATGGCGCAGATTTTATACACGCGCAAAGCATGGCCATCGGAAATCCTCGCGGTCACCTTCACCAACAAAGCCGCACGCGAGATGCGCGAACGTATTGGTGCAATGGTCGGATCAGCCGTTGAAGGGATGCCTTGGCTCGGCACGTTCCATAGCATTGGTGCAAAGCTGCTTCGCCGCCATGCTGAAGTCATTGGATTACAGAGTAATTTTACGATCATCGATACTGACGACCAGATTAGGCTTTTAAAACAGCTTATCCAATCCGAGGATCTAGACGAAAAACGCTTTCCCGCGCGCGGGTTGGCGGGTCTGCTCGACAAATGGAAAAACGCGGGCAAATAGCCTGCAGATTTAGACGCCGCAGATAATGAAGCCTTTGCCAATGGCAAGGGAAAGCATATGTACGCGCTGTATCAGGCACGCCTGCTTGCATTGAACGCCTGCGACTTTGGCGATTTGTTGTTGCATGGCCTAAACCTGCTTAAAAACAACCGCGACATCCTCGAAAAATATCAGGCGCAGTTCAAATATATCCTTGTTGACGAATATCAGGATACGAACGCGGTCCAATATCTGTGGCTGCGGTTGCTGGCGCAGAAGCGCAAAAACATATGCTGCGTTGGCGATGATGACCAAAGCATTTATTCATGGCGCGGGGCGGAGGTTGCAAACATCCTTCGCTTTGAAAAGGATTTCCCGGGCGCAAAGACGATTAAGCTTGAGCAGAATTATCGCAGTACGCCGCATATTCTTGCCGCAGCATCAGGGCTGATTGATGCCAACAGCGCACGGTTGGGCAAGACATTGTGGACCGAGTTGGATGACGGTGAAAAAGTCCGGATCATCGGCGTTTGGGATGGTCCCGAAGAGGCTCGCCGGGTCGGTGAGGAAATCGAGGCCGTGCAGTATAAGGGCGAAACGCTTGACAGTATCGCTATCCTCGTCCGCGCGCAGCATCAGACGCGTGAATTTGAAGACCGCTTCATACAAATCGGCGTTAACTACCGGATAGTTGGTGGCTTTCGCTTTTATGAGCGCGCCGAAATTCGCGACGCCATCGCTTATTTGCGTATCGTCAATCAGCCCGCCGACGACCTCGCGTTCGAACGGATCGTAAACGTGCCCAAGCGCGGCGTTGGCGATAAAGCGGTGGAGAAAATACACATTATCGCACGTGCAGAACGTGCGCCATTGTCGGTAGCTGCGGCGCGTCTTGTTGGGACGGATGAACTTACCGGCAAGGCACGCAAGTCGTTGGCCGATCTGGTGGTCGACATTGCCCGCTGGCGTGATGAGGCCGCAACGATGTCGCCTGCCAATCTGACACGCCTGATATTGGATGAAAGCGGCTACACCGCCGTCTTGCAAGCTGAACGCAGCGTTGAGGCATCTGGCCGCCTTGAAAACCTAAGCGAACTTGCCCGCGCGATGGAAGAATATGAAACTTTGGGCGAGTTTTTGGAGCATGTCAGCCTCGTCATGGACAATGACCGCGGCGACACTGGGGCAAGCGTCACGATCATGACCATTCACGCCGCCAAGGGCCTCGAATATGACAATGTTTTCCTAGTCGGGTGGGAGGAAGGCATTTTCCCGTCGCAGCGCGCATTGGATGAAGGCGGCCTTGCCTCGTTGGAGGAAGAGCGCCGCCTCGCTTATGTCGCAATAACCCGCGCCAAACGTAAATGCACTATCATCCATGCCGCCAACCGCCGGATTTATGGCCAATGGACAAGCAGCATTCCGAGCCGATTCATTGAGGAACTGCCGCTTGACCATATTGAAGCAGAACAGAGCATGACAGGCGGCGCATCATTATGGCGTGCAAACTGGAGCGAGCAATCGGACCCGTTCGCGCATTTGGCAGCCGCCAACCAAGGCCGGAGCAACGCGCGTGGCCCCGGTTGGCAAAGGGCTGCAACGTCGGGCGGTTTCAACCCCCGCCCCCAGCGCATTGCCGAAAACACCCGCAGCGCCGTCAGCCTGGGCAACAAGGGTCGAAGTGACCTCAGCATTGGTCTTCGCGTGTTCCATGAAAAATTCGGCTATGGCGCGATTGCATTGATAGAGGGCAACAAGCTGGAGATCGACTTTGAGCAAGCTGGGCGTAAGCGCGTCATGGATAGCTTTGTAAGCCTAAGCTGACGGAACGTTCGCGCTTTGGAATTGTTTCCTGTGTAGATTTCATACCATAGGAGACTACACATGCCCATGATCGAAACCCGCGACGGCACGTGGCTTTATGTAAAGGATTGGGGCAAGGGCAATCCGGTTATCCTGATCCACGGCTGGCCGCTTTCCTCCGATAGCTGGGACCCAATAGCCGAGGCGCTCGCCAATGCCGGGCACCGCGTGATTTCCTATGACAGGCGCGGCTTTGGCAGGTCGGAACAGGCATGGGACGGCTATGATTATGACAGCCTTACGGATGACCTTGCTGACGTCATGAAAGCAACTGGTGCTGCCGAAAATGTGACCTTAATTGGATTTTCCATGGGTGGCGGTGAAGTGGCGCGATACATGTCACGTTATGATGGCGCAGGCATTGTCCGCGCGATATTAGTATCCTCTGTGGTCCCTTATCTGTTGCAGGCAGAAGACAATCCCGAAGGCGTGCCGCAAGAGACATTCGAACAGATGACTCAGGATATGATCGCTGACCGGCCGGCATTCATGCGGACATTTCTACACGACTTTTTCGGTATCAGTTGGCTGACAAGGCCAGTCAGCAGCGCCACTATGGATTGGGCATGGAATATGACCATGCAAGCAGGGCTTCGTCCTACGCTAAAAACGGCAGAGGCATTCTCATCGACGGATTTCCGCAAGGACCTGCCCGCGTTTAAGGTGCCGACTTTGATTATCCACGGCACCGCAGATTCGACCGTGCCCATCGATCCCACCGCACGCATGGCGGCCGCGCTGATTAAAGACGTCCGCCTGGTTGGATATACGGGCTCTCCGCATGGCATATTCGAAACCGACCGCGATCGGCTAATCTCAGACATGATGGCGTTTCTTAATGGTGAGGAACCACGGTCGCAGGACCCGGAAAACTTCGTCATCAATCCCGCATTACCGATGGGTGGATACTAAATGACAGCTGCCAACATCAGGCAAGCAAAAGGATAGTCTGGTAAAGTGTCACGCTTTCGGCTTATGATTAAGCATGGATGCGGCGGCTGCAAATATCATCAATAATGCCAGAGTGGCGCTTCAGCGACGTGAAGGTGGACATGCAAGACGCTTGTTAGCAGAGCTTGCCGACAGCGATACGCCATGGTTGCTGCTGGCCCAAGCATGCAACCTAGATGGTGATGTTGCAGCAGAAGAGATAGCACTCAACCGCCAACTTGAGCTCGAGCCGCGTAATTTACCAGCTCTAATCCTATCCGGCGAGTTAAAGGCGCGTGCGGGCGATGACCGCGCAGCTAATGCATTTTTTCAAGCAGCTCTCAATCAAGCCGCAGCAACACCAAACTTGTCCGCGGCTTTGCACGCCATGCTCGATCGCGCCCGCCAATTTGTAGACCAAGTGCGGGTCAAGTTTGAGCAACATTTGTTGGAAGGGTTAAATCAGGCTGGTCTTACCCGTGACGGCAGGGTTGGTTCTGCAGTAGATATGCTCCTCGGCCGGAAACAGCTATATCTGCAGCAGCCTTCTAGCTTTTACTTTCCCGGTTTGCCGCAGCGCCAATTTTACGAACGAGATGAATTTTCTTGGCTGGCCGAAGTCGAACAGGCTGTGCCTGAAATGCAGGTTGAGCTTCGCACGATATTGGCGGAAGGCCAAGATTTTGCGCCTTATGTAGAATCTTCAAGCGAACGGCCAAGGGCGGCCAACCCGCTCATCAATGATCCAAGCTGGGGCGCGTATTACTTCTGGCGCAATGGCAAAATCGTGCCGGAAAATGCAACGCGCTGTCCCGTGACGATAAAAGCTTTGGAGCATGCGCCAATGCCGCTGATCGATGAACGGTCACCAGTTGCCTTATGGTCGCTGCTAAAGCCGGGCACACATATCCAGCCCCATCATGGCATGTTGAATACGCGGTTGATTTGCCACATCCCACTTATTGTCCCTAAAGATTGCGCCATTCGCGTCGGCAATGAAACACGTGCGTGGCGTGAGGGCGAAGCGCTCATTTTCGATGATAGCTTTGAGCATGAGGCATGGAACAAAAGCGGCGATACGCGAGTCATTTTGCTATTCGAAATATGGCGTCCAGAGATATCGCTGGAGGAACGCGCGGCACTGACTAAGATATTCGAAACGATCAACGATTATCAGGGCGTTCCAGAAGATGCAGGTTAGTCATCACAGACAATAACAGTTATCTTAGTATGCGAATGCACGTCCCTGCATTGCACTTGAGTGCGCAAGCCGATAGGCCTTAGGCCATGTCCGACAGTAAACCAGAAATACATCCGCTTAAAATCGCCGACTTCCGCTTTTATTGGATGGCGCGTTTTATGGCGGTGCTTGCGACCATGGGAATGGTCGTCGTCATTGGCTATCAGGCCTATGACATTGCACGCAGCGATTATGGCATGTCTATTCGGGAGGCATCGCTGCAGCTTGGTCTGCTTGGCTTTGTTCAGTTCGTGCCATTAGCGCTGCTAACGCCTGTTGCCGGATGGGCGGCAGACCGTTGGGAACGGCGCACCGTTGCGCGGCTTGCCAACAGCATCGACATGCTGGTTGCGCTGTCTTTAGGCTGGTTCACCTATATCGACGGCCTCACTTTGCCTTTGCTGTTTTTCTTCGGCGCATTGCATGGCGTGGCGCGTGTATTTGTCGGGCCATCCATGTCGGCCATTGGTCCAAATATCGTGCCGGCGGCATCCCTGCCCCGCGCGATTGCTCTAAGCTCCATCGCTTGGCAGATAGGGTCGGTCATTGGCCCTGCGGCGGGCGGCTTGATGTTCGCGGCAAGCCCGTCGCTACCTTATTGGGCGTCGGCTGTGCTTATGCTTATGGCGACCATTAGCCTCAGCTTTGTGCGGCCAGTATATCCGCCGCCAATGGAAAAAAAGATCCACCCGATCCGCCAAATGGTTGACGGCATGCGCTACACATGGTCGGAACGCTTTTTGCTGGGCGCGATCACGCTTGACCTGTTTGCAGTATTGCTCGCAGGGGCAACCGCAATGCTCCCTGTCTATGCGCGCGACATATTGATGGTTGGGCCTGATGGCCTTGGACAGTTGCGGGCCGCACCAGCGGTTGGCGCTTCGATCGTCGCTTTGATGCTTACCTTCCGGCCACTCCGCCACAATGTTGGAGCCAAGATGCTCTGGGCAGTTGTGGTGTTCGGCCTTGCTACAATAGGCTTCGGCCTTAGCCACGAAATCGGCAACCATGTGTTTGGCGATGCGCGCATTGGTTTCCTTAACATGGGCGCTGGCATGGCTGTGGCTTTGGTAATGCTGATAGTGCTTGGCGCGTCGGACATGCTGTCGGTCTATGTCCGCTCGTCCTTAGTGCAGCTGAATACCCCCGACGACATGCGCGGACGGGTCAGTTCGGTATCCGGCCTCGCCATTTCCGCCTCCAACGAATTGGGTGAATTGCAATCAGGATTGGCAGCAGCAGTGCTTGGTCCTGTCGGGGCGGTTGTATTTGGCGGCTTCGGTGCCATATTTGTTACAGCCATTTGGGCGGGGCTGTTCCCCGAGCTCAAAAACGCGCGTACATTCGAACCGCAATATAGAGGAAAAAGTCCATGAAAGCCCAATCGATCCTCGAAACCATCGGCAACAGCCCGCATATCCGCATGGCACGTATGTTTCCGCATGCTGAGGTATGGATTAAATCGGAACGATCAAACCCCGGCGGGTCGATTAAAGACCGTATTGGCCTTGCTATGATTGAAGCGGCCGAAAAAGACGGCACACTAAAGCCTGGCGGTACGATCATTGAACCCACATCTGGGAACACAGGCGTTGGCCTTGCTATGGTTGCAGCAGTTAAAGGCTATAAGCTTATCCTTGTCATGCCAGAATCCATGTCGTTGGAACGTCGCCGCTTGATGCTAGCATATGGGGCTTCTTTTGACCTTACACCGCGTGAAAAGGGCATGAAGGGCGCGATTGAACGTGCGCTTGAATTGGTGTCCCAGACTGCGAACTCTTGGATGCCGCAACAGTTTGAAAATCCCGCCAATATCGACATCCATACCCGCACGACTGCGTTGGAGATATTAGAGGATTTTGCAGATTCTCCCATCGACGCCATGATCACAGGAGTTGGGACAGGTGGCCACATTACAGGTTGTGCGGAGGTCCTGAAGAAGGCGTGGCCCAACTTGAAAGTGTTTGCGGTTGAACCAACGCTGTCCCCCGTGATCAGCGGTGGCCAGCCTGGCCCACATGCAATTCAAGGAATTGGCGCTGGTTTCATTCCGGCCAACTTGCACACTTCGTTACTCGACGGTGTCATTCAAGTTGATCCAGATGTTGCCAAGGAAACCGCGCGCCGTGCCGCACGCGAAGAAGGTATGTTGGTTGGTATTTCATCCGGCGCGACGCTTGCCGCGATTGCGCAGAAGCTTCCAGATCTGCCCGCGGGAAGCCGCGTGCTTGGTTTCAATTATGATACTGGCGAACGCTATCTTTCGGTTCCGGACTTTCTGCCGGTCGAATAAACAAAAATGCCGGGACCCATCATCCCGGCATTTTGTCACCTAGCAAGGTTTGCCGTGGTTAGGCGGCCGCAAACATTTCCGGTGTTAGCGCCATGATAGCCTCGCTTCCCGCTTCAATCTTGCGGCGCAGCGAACCGCAATCCGGCAGGTAGCGCTCGGCGAAGTAGCGCGCGGTCACAAGCTTCGTTTCATAGAATGCCGCGTTGCCCGCCCCTGCATCCAATGCTTTTTGTGCACTTTGCGCCATACGCAGCCATTGCAAGCTAAGCGCAACTATGCCCATGATATGCATATAATGATGCGCGCCAGCGCCAATGTTATTCGGGTTTGCCATGCCATTTTGCATGAACCACATGGTTGACGCCTTCAAATCGCTACCGGCTTTTTCAAGACGGGTGGCCAGATCGGCAAGTGGGCCGGATTTCGCCGTGGCGCATTCTTCATCCACAATCTTGAAAAGCGCCTGAATAGCACGGCCACCATTTTGCGCGAGTTTCCGGCCGACCAAGTCCATCGCCTGCACGCCATTGGTGCCTTCGTAGATCATCGCGATGCGGGCATCGCGGACATATTGTTCCATGCCCCATTCGGCAATATAGCCGTGGCCGCCATATACCTGCTGTGCATTGGTTGCGACTTCATAACCCTTGTCGGTGCCATAGCCCTTAATGACCGGCGTCAGGAGGGACAGCAGATCGTCGGCCATCTGGCGTTCTTCTTCAGTTTGCGCGTGGTGCAGCAAATCAGCCTGTAACGCACCCCATAAGCACAAGGCGCGCATACCCTCGGTAAATGCCTTTGCATCCATCAACATGCGGCGCACGTCGGGGTGAACGAAAAGCGTGTCGGCCTTTTGCTCAAGGTCTTGCGGGCCAGTCAGCGCGCGCCCCTGACGGCGGTCTTGCGCATAATGCACTGCGTTCTGGTAAGCGACCTCAGCAACGCCAAGGCCTTGCTGCCCCACGCCAAGCCGCGCGATGTTCATCATGATAAACATGGCGGCGAGGCCCTTATTTTCGTCACCAACAAGAAAGCCGGTAGCATCGTCATAATTCATGACGCAGGTCGCGTTTCCGTGAATCCCCATCTTATGTTCAATGGAACCACAAGACAGCGTGTTGCGCGCACCGAGCGAACCATCATCATTCACCAGGAATTTGGGCACGATGAACAGCGATATGCCTTTCACACTATCCGGTGCGCCAGGGGTTTTGGCCAACACGAGATGAACGATGTTTTCGGTCAAGTCATGCTCGCCAGAAGAGATAAAGATTTTGGTGCCCGAAATCGCATAGCTGCCATTGGCATTCGGCACGGCCTTAGTGCGGATAAGGCCAAGATCGGTTCCACAATGCGGCTCGGTCAGGTTCATTGTTCCGCCCCATTTGCCCGAAATCATATTCGGCGCATATTTGGCCTTCTGTTCGTCGCTGCCCTTCACCAAAATTGCGGACACTGCACCTTGAGTTAAGCCAGGATACATCGCGAACGCCATGTTGGAGCTTGCCATCAACTCCTCAAACGCCATGGAGACGATGTGCGGCATGCCCTGCCCGCCGAACTCTATCGGCCCCGACAATGTGCCCCAGCCACCTTCACAAAAGAGCTTATAGGCTTCTTTGAACCCATCTGGCGTGGTGACGCTACCGTCTTCATGCCGGGTGCAGCCCTGCAAGTCGCCAACTTGGTTTAACGGAAAAAGCACCCCCTGTACGAACTTCGCGCCTTCGGTCAGGATTGCGTCGACCATATCGGCGCTTGCGTTTTCAAAACCTGGCAGATTGGCAAAGCGCTCTACACCCAATACTTCGTTGAGAATGAACTGCATATCGCGAACTGGGGCGGTGTAGGTTGGCATTTTCGATCCTTCAGGTTTGCAGTGCGTTTTTCGGTTAGGCTGCTGCAGATTTTTCCGCGGCCTCGACCTTTTCCACAGTTGAAACAAATTCAGTGAGCTCTTTGATCGCGCTTTCAATATCGTCGCGCTGCGCCTTCAAAAGATTAATCCGGTCCCGGCATTTTTCAATGGTCACCCGGCGCTGCATATTGCGGCCGTCATTCAGGTCGTACAGATCGATCATCTCGCGAATTTCTGCAAGGCTGAAACCAACACGCTTTGCCCGCAATATCCACGCTAACCGGGCCCGATCACGCGTCGAGTATATTCGGGCCAAACCCATACGTTCGGGGGAAATCAGCCCCTGATCTTCGTAAAAACGCAACGCTCGCGCCGTTACCTCAAATTCGAGGGATAGGTCGGATATCGTGAACGAATCCCGATTGAATGCATCCGGCGTATCGATCGTCGCATCAGCCCGTCTTTCGTCATGCGTAAAAGATTCCATGGCGCCTTCCCTCTTCATTGCACTAACGTCACTAGTTTACGTTAGCGTAAACGTCAATCGTGGAAGTGACGGCTTTTTGCGCGTTAACGAAGCATCAGGCGGATGGTGCCGGTGGGTAATTGTCGATAGCCTTCGACACCGGGGCTTCTTGCGTACTCGTGGTCTCCACGGGCGGCACAGTTGGTGCCAATGTTGGATCAACGACAGGCTTTGGCTCTGGCCTTTTTACGGGCGTTGAAGTGTCTTGGAGAACGAATACTTCTTGGTTTATTCGCGTCACGCCAAATAAGGCCTTCGCAAATGGGAGCGGCAATCGGATGCATCCATGCGACGCAGGATAGCCCGGCAAATATCCGCCGTGCATTGCAATGCCATCCCATGTCAGTCGCTGCATGAAGGGCATTGGTGCATCGCTGTAGAGATTAGATTTATGATCGACGTTTTTCTGCAGTATATTGAAAAAACCGGTCGGCGTTTCCTTGCCCTTCTTGCCTGAAGAAATGGTACTGAAACCAATTAACTTGTCGTTCTGGAAAACATAAATGCGTTGAATATCAAGGACAATGACAATTTTCATCGGCCCCTCGTAAACAGCCTGCGTCACCCAAACAAACTGTCCGGGTTTCAGCGCATCCACTGCCCCCTTCTTTCGCGGCTTTGGCGTTGGCTTGGTTGGAGCGGGCTTGGATGGAGGGGGCGTGGATGACACTTGCTCTGGCGGTGATGTTTGCGAGGCTGGAACCGAATCAAGCGGACTGGCGGCAACCGTGTCTCTGTTTTGCTCTGGTTGGGTTCGCGAGGGCTCGACCTGTACCGTCTGTTGCGTCGCTAAAACAGCTGCGGGCGCTAAAAGAACTAGGGCAAGCGCAAAAATACTGCGTAATGAGCGAATGTCCGCGCCAAACTTCATGAAACTACCCCTGGACCATCAAATATTTACAACTTACGCAGCGGCACTGGATATACCAGTAGCAAAACTCATTTAAACATTCGATGCCAAAATCGCCGCTGTGGACGAAATAATTCGCGTGTTGTAATGCGGTTAACTGTCCTTGTTTTGCGTCCAAATGCTACTGTCGCCCTTTTTATGTAAATTTTTGTGCCCTATCTGATTGGAATGGAAATCAGACGTAGGCAATTTATTCATTCCGCAATAATGGGAGCAAGTTTGCTCGCTGTCCCGTCCAGGGCCTCAGATATTCTGTTCGTACCGGGCACCGGTCACGCTATCGCAGGCCCCTCGCCGCTGCTGCTTAACAAGGCAAAGACGGCATTGGCAACGCACGCGTCTCATATTCGCAACCATGACCTTTTGGCGATTGCCGACTTTTCAAAACCCTCGCGCGATCCGCGCTTTTATGTGGTTGATCTCCGCAATGGCCAATCGACACCCTATCTGGTTGCCCATGGTAAAGGTTCAGACGCAAATCACAGCGGTTGGGTGCAAAATTTTTCGAACGTAAATGGCTCAGAAGCAACTTCTGCTGGCAGCTACCTTGTCGGCGAAACCTATTTTGGCCAGCATGGTGAGTCCCGTCGTTTAGTTGGGCTGGACCCCGAAAATGACCAAGCAGAGGCGCGTGCGATTGTGATTCATCCGGCATGGTATGTGAACCAGTCGCTTATCCAAGACCAAGGTAAAATCGGGCGTAGTCAGGGGTGCTTTGCTTTTGCCAAAGAAGATATTAGTGCCGTCTTGGAGCGTGTGCCGGCCGGTTGCCTTTTATACGCCGACAAGGTGTAGCGTCAGCCCCGGTTGCCAGATTTAAACACTCCGCAGAGTATGCGCTTGCCGCTATTGCCGCTTGGGTCGGTTTTATAATCATCGGCTTTTTCATGAATAACCAACGCCCCACCATCTGCGTACAATAAACCAGAGGGTCCTGAAAGCATGAAATCCGCAAGTTTATACTCAAGCGTGACCTTGCGGTCGGCAGCAGCTTCAACATTTGGCAGATCACCATCATGCGCGCCCATCGGGTTATCGCGCCCATGCTGCTTCATATTGGGGTTCCAATGCGGACCAGCGCTTGTGAAGTCAGGTGCTTCGCATTTTCCTACCGCATGAAGGTGCATGCCATACGTCCCAGCCGCTGGCACC
Source organism: Sphingorhabdus sp. (assembly GCF_029865925.1). Classification (GTDB taxonomy): domain Bacteria; phylum Pseudomonadota; class Alphaproteobacteria; order Sphingomonadales; family Sphingomonadaceae; genus Sphingorhabdus_B. The sequence goes on along the minus strand of NZ_JARXAI010000027.1, from coordinate 43,354 downwards.
TCTGCAGTCAGGCTTAGGAAGGCGCCGTCGCTGCGTTGCGAAATCGTAGCCACGCCTGCCCAACTCCCGTCGGCGCGCGCAAGATCGGCCGATATAACTTCCGAGACCTCAACCGATTTTGCAGATTGTATGGTCGTGCAACTGGCAAGAACAGGAATGATAAAGATCGGCAAATAATCGCGCATGATGAACTCCGTTTATTGGACGAGATGCCTCAACATAACATCAACGGGGTAACACTCAATTTGTTTCATGGGGTCAGAGAAGCCATTCATTGGGAGCAACCCCTTGCGCAAACAGCAATGCTGTCAGATCATTGTGCCGTACCGAAAAATTCGCAGCTTTCGCGAGTTGAGGCCGTGGATGATATCCTATGCCAAGTCCATCGCCCGCCACAGCGGCGGCAATCATTGGCAGGTCATTCGCACCGTCACCCACTGCAATCGTAGCCTCCAGGGGTATTCCTTGACTGACTGCAGCCGAATGCAAGACTGCCTTTTTAACGGCAGCATCGACGATATCACCCTTTAGCCCCCCGGTGAGGCGCCCTTCCTTAATTTCAAGCACATTGGCATGCACCTCGGTAAAACCAAGCAACTCCGCGACTGGCCCTGTAAAGCTGGTAAAGCCACCGGAAACCAAAACCGCATGCGCGCCCCAACCCGTCATCGTTCGCACAAGAATTTCGGCGCCAGGCATAGGCCGAACGCGTTCACGCAGGCATTGCGCGATCATATTCTCGTCCAGCCCCGCCAGTAAGGCGACCCGCGCTTTCAATGCCTCAGCAAAATCGAGCTCTCCCGCCATAGCGCGCTCGGTAATCGCAGCAATCTGCGGCTTAATGCCTGCGAAGTCTGCAAGTTCATCGATGCATTCGACGGTAATCATGGTGCTGTCCATATCCGACACCAAAAGCATTTTGCGCCGGTTGTGCTCCCCCTGAACGACTATGTCACAGCGGTCCTCCAATACACACACGGCCTCACGGGCGCTGGCGATATTGCCGTCAAAAGCTATATCGACAGCCTTCCCGTCCGACAGCCAGCTTACAGCGCCCGGCACGCAACCAACGGCAGCCAAACGATCATTGACCTCGGAAATTATTCCGCCTTCTAATGTATCTGCTGCTATTAGGGTACAAATGGACATTTCGAATCCTCAGAATAAGGTCGCGCTTATTGCGGGTCCAACGGCGAGCGGCAAGACGGCATTAGCGCTGCATTTGGCCAAATCGGGCAATTTCATAGTTATCAACGCCGATAGTGCGCAAGTTTATTCCGACTTACCGATCTTGAGCGCGCAACCAACGGTGGAAGAGCAACGCAGCGTGCCGCATCACTTATTTGGTTATCTTGACGGCGTCACGCCTTGCTCAGCTGCACGCTGGGCAGCAGATGCCAAGGGCGTCATCGCCCACGCCCATGCGACAGGCAAAACGCCGATATTGGTTGGCGGCAGCGGGCTGTATATCCGAACCTTACTTGACGGCATTGCCCCCATTCCAGAAGTCACCCTCGAATTGCGCACACAGATACGCGCGATGCCAGTCGAACAAGCCTATGCTGCGCTTCAACATTATGATGCGCCCATCGCAGCAAGCCTAGCGCCAAGCGATATCAGCCGCATCACGCGCGCGCTTGAGGTCGTGCAGAGCACCGGACGCAGCATCTCCGAGTGGCGCCAGGCCAAGACCGGGGGAATAGGTGATAGCATCACCCTGCGCCCCGTGCTTCTCCTTCCGCCGCGTGACTGGCTGTACAAGCGCTGCGATACGCGTTTTGAGATGATGATGGAGCGCGGCGCGGTGGCCGAGGTCGAAGCACTGCTTTTGCGCAATCTACCGCAAGACGCGCCCGTCATGCGCGCAATCGGCGTACCCGAGATTTCAGCGTATCTCAATGGCACCTTGCACCACGACGAAGCCATTGCGCGTGGAAAAATTGCGACGCGGCAATATGCCAAGCGGCAGTTCACATGGTTTCGAAACCAAGCGCCGATCGCATGGCCGCGGATAGAATTAGAGATAAATGACTCAAATGCTGGTAATTTTGAAATAATATTTCAATGAATGTATTTGACAAGCCATTTTCTAATCACTAGCTAGCCCGCTCTTGCTTACCCTATTGCAGTGCAGCATAGGCGGGCGGCTTTATAAATAAGGATTCACCAGTGCCCGAAAAATCCGGTGCAGAAATATTGATCGACACCCTGATAGAACAGGGCGTCGACACCGTGTTCGGTTACCCCGGTGGCGCAGTGCTGCCCATTTACGACGCGTTGTTTCAGCAAACAAAAATTCGGCACGTTCTCGTCAGGCATGAGGCTGGTGCTGCACACGCAGCCGAGGGCTATGCGCGATCCACTGGAAAACCAGGTGTCGTTCTGGTCACATCCGGTCCCGGCGCGACCAATGCCGTGACGGGCATTGCCGATGCGTTTATGGATTCCATCCCGCTTATCGTCCTAACAGGTCAGGTTGCGACGAACCTAATCGGCTCGGATGCGTTTCAAGAAGCCGATACAATTGGCATAACGCGCCATTGTTCAAAGCATAACTATCTTGTGAAAGACCCCGCCGAGCTTGCGACCGTCGTACGTGAGGCTTTTACGATCGCGACAAAAGGTCGTCCGGGACCAGTCGTCATTGACATCCCAAAGAATGTTCAAGTTGCAACCGCTGCAACCGACGTAAAGCGCTTGGCTCGAACACGTTTCACCTTTGCTGGTGAGGCCGACTACACCGAAATCAACCGCGCGGTGGAGTTGATCGCCAACGCAAAAGCGCCGATATTGTACACAGGCGGCGGCATCATCAATTCCGGTCCTGCCGCAAGTGAAGCGCTGCGTGAACTGGCCGAACTCACCGGAGCGCCCGTCACATCGACGCTCATGGGGCTTGGCGCTTATCCCGCTTCAGGTGAGGCATGGCTTGGCATGCTGGGTATGCACGGCACTTACGAGGCCAATATGGCGATGAACCAATGCGACGTCATGGTCTGCCTCGGCGCACGCTTTGACGACCGCGTTACTGGCCGCTTAGATGCATTCTCGCCCGACAGTATCAAAATCCACGTCGATATCGACCGAAGTTCAATGAACAAGACGGTCCGCGTCGACCTACCTATTGTCGCAGACGTTGGTACGGCTATGCGTCAGATGATTGATGTATGGAAAGGCCGCAAATATAAAAAGCACCCTCTTGATCAGTGGTGGTCACGGATTGCAGGCTGGAGAGCAGTCGACTGCCTAAGCTACCCCGGCAGCACACAGGAAATCATGCCGCAATACGCGATTGAGCGCCTGTTTGAGGCAACGAAGGACAAGGCACCGATCATCACGACCGAGGTTGGTCAGCATCAAATGTGGGCTGCGCAGCATTTCCATTTTGACGCACCAAATAAGTGGCTGACAAGCGGTGGACTTGGCACCATGGGCTATGGTTTACCCGCTGCCATCGGCGCGCAAATGGGGGATCCGAATGCCCTGGTGATCGATATTGCCGGTGAAGCATCGATCCAGATGAACATTCAGGAAATGGCGACGGCGACTCAGTATCGCTTGCCTGTGAAGGTCTTCATTCTGAACAACGAATGGATGGGAATGGTCCGCCAGTGGCAAGAACTGACGTATGAAAGCCGCTATTCCGAAAGCTATTCCGACAGCCTACCCGATTTCGTGGCACTCGCCGAAGCTTATGGCTGGAAAGGCATTCGTTGCGATGACCCGGCAAAGCTTGATGACGCCATCGCCGAAATGCTTGCCTATGATGGACCGGTGATGTTCGACTGCCGCGTGCACAAAACTTCAAACTGTTTCCCGATGATCCCGTCAGGCGCTGCGCACACCGATATGATCCTAAGCGCGGATCAGGTATCGGGCACCATGGACGACGAAGCAAAGGCGCTCGTATAATGCATATTAAGCAGGAACTCACCGAGCGGCATGTACTGACGCTGACTGTGGACAACGAAGCGGGCACGCTCGCGCGTATCGCCGGCATGTTTACGTCGCGTGGTTACAATATCGACAGTCTCACCGTGGCCGATATCAGCGAAGACCATACCACTAGTCGGATCACAATTGTGACTAAAGGCCCGCCGCCGGTGATTGACCAGATTATCGCGCAATGCGAACGGCTCATTCCGGTACACAAGGTTACCGATTTGACCGAAGCGGGCCCACATGTTGAGCGCGAACTCGCATTGGTCAAGGTCAGCAGCGTTGGTGACCAAAGGGTGGAGGCCATGCGCCTTGCCGATATTTACCGCGCACGTGTTATCGATGCGACCATCAATAGCTTCATTTTTGAAATTACCGGCGGACCGGAAAAGATCGACACTTTTGTAGCGCTCATGCGCGAAGTCGGCCTTGTCGAAGTAGGCCGGACCGGAATTGTCGGCCTCATGCGCGGGGCCGACGCGAGTTAAGACATTCATCGAAAAAGGGACGAACGAATGAAAGTATATTATGACGCAGATTGCGACTTGGGCCTTATCAAAGACAAAAAGGTCGCAATTGTAGGCTATGGTAGCCAAGGCCACGCCCATGCGCAAAACTTGCGCGACAGCGGCGTAGCAGACGTTGCTATCGCACTGCGTGCAGGTTCAGCCACCGCCAAAAAGGCGGAAGCTGCCGGTTTCAAGGTATTGGCAAATGCCGACGCTGCGGCGTGGGCAGATATCCTCATGGTGCTGGCACCTGATGAGCATCAAGCCGCCATTTATGCGGATGATCTGCACGCAAATATGAAACCTGGCGCGGCGCTCGCTTTCGCCCATGGCCTGAACATTCATTTCGGCCTAATTGAGCCGCGCACCGACATTGACGTGATCATGATTGCGCCAAAAGGCCCCGGCCACACTGTACGCAGCGAGTATCAAAAGGGTGGCGGCGTGCCGTGCCTGATCGCAGTTGCGCAAGATTCAAGCGGCAATGCCCATGACATCGCACTTGCTTACGCCAGCGGCGTTGGCGGCGGTCGCAGTGGCATCATCGAAACCAATTTCCGCGAAGAGTGCGAAACCGACCTTTTCGGCGAACAGGCCGTGTTGTGCGGTGGCATCACCCACCTCATCCAAGCTGGCTTCGAAACACTGACCGAGGCAGGCTATGCGCCGGAAATGGCGTATTTCGAATGTTTGCATGAAACCAAGCTAATCGTCGACCTTCTGTATGAAGGCGGCATCGCCAATATGCGCTATTCGATCTCTAACACCGCAGAATATGGTGACATCACGACTGGTCCCCGGATCATCACCGACGAAACGAAAGCCGAAATGAAGCGCGTGCTCGCTGACATCCAGTCAGGCCGTTTCGTGAAGAATTTCGTGCTAGATAACCGCGCAGGCCAGCCAGAATTAAAGGCAGCCCGCAAGGCAGCGGCGGCGCATCCCATTGAAGCAACCGGCGCGCAATTGCGCGCAATGATGCCTTGGATCGCAAAAAACAAGTTGGTGGATCAGGCGAAGAACTGAACCCTTTTTCCCGACTTGACAGTTTTAGGGGAGGCATCGACATTGATGCCTCCCTTTTTTCATGTCTGGAGCAGACCCATGCGTAAGCTTTTATGTGCCCTCCCCCTCTTATTTTCTGTGCCTTTGATCGCGCAAAGCGCCCCGCAAATGCCCGGAACGATGGACGTTGCCCGCGTTACCGCTGGAACCTACAACACCGACCCCAGCCATACGCTTATTGGTTGGCGGGTAAGCCATTTTGGCTTCAACGATTATTTCGGTATTTTCGGCGGCGCCACAGGAACTCTGATACTTGATCCAGCCAAGCTGAACGAAGCTAAAGTCGACATCACTATTCCAGTTAGTAAGGTTACCACCGCAAGCGCAGGGCTAACGGGCCATCTGCTGCGCGCTGGCAAGGACGGTGGCAAAGCCGACTTTTTTGGCCCTGCCCCAACCGATGCGAAGTTCGTATCAACGAGCGTCGTCGCCAATGGCATAACCGCCAAAATCAACGGCAATCTGACACTGAACGGCGTCACCAAGCCAGTGGTGCTAGACACCAAATTTTCTGGTGCTGGCAACAACCCATTTAACCGGAAGGCTACTGTCGGCTTTCACGCAACGTCCGTCATCAAGCGCAGCGAATTTGGCATCGGCTATGCCGTTCCAATGATTTCGGATGACGTCACATTAGACATCAGCGTAGCGTTTGAAAAGGCCAGCTAAGCCGTAAAATAATCTCACGCAAAGGCGCGAATACAAGAAGATAAAAAACTTCTCAGCTCCTTTGTGCCTTTGCGGCTTTGCGGCTTTGCGTGATAAAATGTTATATATCGCTAAATGGCGCGTGACGCCCTTGGACTACCCCAAAAAACGCGCATCAAGGCTGGCCTTCGCCGCGCGATATTCTGCCTCAAGCTGGTCAACAAATTCGGCAACGGTTTTTACAGCTTTGACTGCGCCAATGCCTTGGCCCGAACCCCAAATATCCTTCCATGCCTTTGCTTCGCTGTTACCGCCTGAGCCAAAGTCCATCGTCGAAATGTCGCCCTTGGGCAAATTATTGGGGTCCATCCCTGCCCGCTCAATCGACTGGCGCAGATAATTACCGCTGACGCCAGTGAAGAGATCAGAGTAAACGATGTCTGCCGCCTTCGCCTCGACGATGTTTTCCTTGTAACCGTCGACTGCATTGGCTTCTTTGGTCGCGATGAACGCGCTGCCGATATAGCCGAAGTCGGCGCCCATGGCCTGCGCCGCGAGTACAGATGCACCGTGCGCGATTGAGCCTGACAGAGCCACAGGACCATCAAACCACTCGCGAATTTCGCGCATCAACGCAAATGGGGAGGTCACGCCCGCATGGCCTCCGGCGCCAGCCGCAACTGGGATCAGGCCATCGGCACCCTTTTCAATCGCCTTATGGGCGAAACGGTCGTTGATCACGTCATGCAGGACGATCCCGCCCCACGAATGGACGGCATCGTTCAATTCCACCTGAGCGCCCAGTGACGTGATCGTAAGCGGCACCTGCCATTTCGCACAGGTTGCGATGTCTTCTTGCAGGCGGTTATTCGATTTATGTACAATCTGGTTGACCGCATATGGCGCTGCCGGACGATCTGGATTGTCGCGGTTATGTGCTGCCAGTTCTTCGGTAATCTGATGCAGCCATTCGTCCAACTGGCTTGCAGGGCGCGCATTGAGCGCCGGAAACGACCCGACGACACCCGCCTTACATTGCGCGATAACCAGTTCTGGCCCAGACACGATGAACAGCGGTGATCCGATCACTGGAAGCCGAAGATTATCAAAAATTGCCGGAAGTGCCATGCGTCGAATCCCTTGTTAATTCATGTGTTACCGATGGATTAGCCACAGCATGTCGCGGCTGTCAAACCCACCTTTTTCAACGGGCTATTCCGTAAGGTAAGGCGCTCCAAACCGCGCGATTCTTCCCGCCCAATCCGCTGCATAACTTCAGATGAAAGGCCTTTGGCGGTTCACAGCTACGGTCAGGGACATTCCATGGCCTGAAGGCAAAGGCCGCTGGAGCGTCCCCAGCGCACCTGCCAGCCTCCGGCCGCGAGTGCCCTAAGCCCCGTTAGCAGCGCTTAGAATGGCTCTGACGGACGCGGTGGCCACGTCCTGACTGATGCCGACGCCAAATAATATCGGACCGTCTCCAACGCGGCATTCGACATAAGCGGCCGCGCGGGCATCGGTACCATGGCCAATGGCGTGCTCGTTATAGTCGATGATGTTTAGCGGACCGCCCAGCGCGTGTTCCAATGCGTTGGCAAGGCTGGAAATTAGACCGTTGCCACGGCCGCTGACGCTTTGTTCAACGCCATCTATGCGGATGGTACCTGCAAATATGCGCTCGTCCTTTTGCCGCTGGCTTTGGGTTTCGTGGAAATCGATTAATCGGAACCGGCCATCACCCTTTAGATAATAGCGCTTTTCAAACGCCTGCCAAATGTCACTGCTGGTCAGTTCACGCCCGTTTGTGTCGGACAATGTCTGCACGGTGGTCGAAAAATTCGCCTGCATACGTTTGGGCAGCTTTAAACCTTGGTCCTGCTCAATCACCCAAGCCACGCCGCCCTTGCCGCTTTGCGAATTCACGCGGATCACGGCTTCATAACTGCGGCCCAAATCGGCAGGATCAATGGGGAGATAGGGCACGCGCCAAATTTCGTCATTCTGCCGTTCCTGCGCCGCGAAACCTTTTTTAATCGCGTCCTGATGCGATCCTGAAAAGGCGGTGAATACCAATTCGCCAGCGTAGGGATGCCGCGGGTGAACGGGCAACTGGTTGCAATATTCAACCGTCTGAATGACCTCATCAATGTCGCTAAAATCAAGGCCGGGGTGCAGCCCTTGGGTATACATGTTCAGCGCCAGCGTCACCAAATCGACATTGCCGGTGCGCTCGCCATTGCCGAACAGGCAACCTTCGATGCGGTCCGCGCCTGCCAGCAAGCCCAATTCGGCAGCTGCTATACCGCTACCCCGGTCATTGTGGGGATGCAGGCTGATGACAACATGATCCCGCGCGCTGATATTGCGGCACATCCATTCAATTTGATCGGCGTAGACATTGGGCATGGCGGCCTCAATCGTCGCTGGCAGATTCAGGATCAGTGGCTTTGCCGCCGTGGGTTGCAGCACGTCCATCACCGCTTCGCACACCTCAAGGCTGAATTCGAGCTCCGCGGTCGAGAATGTTTCGGGGCTATATTCAAAATGCCAGTCGGTTTGCGGATATTTCGCGGCTTGCTCTTTAAGGATATTTGCGCCTTCAATGGCGATTGCCTTCACGCCCGCTTTGTCGAGGTTGAAGACAATATCGCGCCACGCCGGGCTGACAGCATTGTAGAGATGGACGATTGCCCGCGGCGCGCCGGCCATGCTCTCAAACGTTTTTTCAATCAGGTCACGCCGGGACTGCGTCAGGCTTTGAATCGTAACGTCATCGGGAATGCGTCCGCTGTCGACGAGCCCGCGAATAAAATCAAAATCTGTGGCGCCCGAACTTGGGAAACCAACCTCAATCTCTTTTACACCGACCTTCAGCAACAGGTCAAAAAAGCGTTTCTTCTTCTCTGCGCCCATGGGGTCAATGAGCGCTTGGTTTCCATCACGCAGGTCAGTGGAAAGCCAGCGCGGCGCGCGGTCGATGGTCCGCGTCGGCCATATGCGGTCGGGCAGATCAATTTGGGGGAAGGGTCGGTATTTACGCGATGGATCGGAAAGCATCATGATGTTTGGCAACTTCGCTGAAACGCCCAGCTTGAGGGCTAAATTTTGCGGTGGTAAAGCCCTTAGGCGGGTTGCCGAACATGGTCAGCAAAACAGGCACGCCTAAGGGCGTGTAAGTCGTAGTAGGAGAGGCGAAAGAGGGTTGCGCGTTTTCATGTCAGGTTGGCGATAGCCATATCGAGCAACATTCGTCCAGTCTTAAAATGCGTTAGGGTTATTTTGTTACGAAAATGGCAGGCACGCAAACCATGAACTAAGGCAGGTCAGATTTCAACCTGGCTGCCAAGTTCAACCACGCGATTGCTTGGCAATTTGAAAAATTCCATCGCATTAGCGGCATTCCGCAGCATCCATGCAAACACCTTTTCCCGCCAAATCGCCATGCCAGGGATTTTGGACGCAATCAGCGTTTGGCGCGACAAGAAGAAACTGGTGTTCATCATATCAAATTTAGGTCCGCACAAATCGACCAAGTCAAGCGTCGCCGGAACGTTTGTTTCTTCCAGAAAGCCAAAGCGCATTTTCACGCGGTAAAAGCCCTCACCCAAATCTTTACAGACGATGCGCTCGCCCGAACGAACAAAGGGCACGTCTTCAATTTGCACGGTCAGAACAATCACGCGCTCATGCAGGATACGGTTGTGCTTGATATTATGAAGTAGCGCCGATGGTACACCACTTGCGGCCGAAGCCATAAAAATCGCCGTGCCGGGAACACGTGTCGCGCTGTTGGCGGCAGATTTGATGAAAATTTCCATCGGCATGGAGCTTTCCGCCATACGTTCACGCATCAATGCACGACCGCGCGACCATGTCGTCAGCAGTGTGAAGATTACTAAACCAATCAGCAAGGGAACCCACCCGCCAGACGGGACCTTCAATAAATTCGCCCCGAAATAGCCAAAGTCCACAATGAAGAAGAGCCCCAGGATAGGAAGCGCCTTCCACTTTGGCCACTTCCACAATGACAGCAGGACAACAGCGATCAAGCAGGTGTCAATGAACATAGCGCCCGTAACCGCGATACCGTAAGCCGCTGCGAGGTTTGATGATGACTGGAAGAATAGCACCAGCAACAATACCATGATGGCAAGGCCCCAGTTGATGGCCGGAATATAGATTTGCCCTGCGGCTTTTTCGCTTGTGTGCTGAATACTCAGACGCGGCATGAAGCCGAGTTGTATTGCCTGCTGCGTCAAAGAGAAAGCGCCAGAGATAACAGCTTGGCTGGCGATGACCGCTGCCATAATCGTAAGAATGATGACCGGCGTGCTGATCATGTCGGGCACCATTAGAAAAAACGGATCGCGGATGGCCAACTGCGCTTCTTGTGGCGTCATGGACAAAATCATCGCCCCTTGCCCCATGTAATTCAACATCAAGGCTGGCAACACGAAGAACAGCCAGCTGAACTTGATCGGCCGACGGCCAAAGTGTCCCATATCGGCATAAAGCGCCTCCGCGCCTGTCACAGCAAGGACGACGGTACCCATCGCGACAAATGCGCGAAAGCCGTCATTGTAGAAGAAATAAAATGTATTCAGCGGGTTCAAAACATCCAGAATTATCATCGGCATTTTGGTAAGATGCATGACACCCAACCCCGCAAGCGTGGCAAAATACACAAGCATGATTGGCCCAAACCAAGCCCCGACCTTGGCCGTGCCGCGCGACTGGAACGCAAATAACGCGCCAATAATCACGACCGATATAGGTAATATCCAAGGGCTAAAGCCCAAGCTTACATATTTGAGACCTTCGGCTGCAGAGAGGATGGACATGGCAGGCGTAATCATGGAGTCGCCATAAAATAGCGCGGTTGCAAACACCCCAAGCATTACAAAAGGCGCGGTCCATTTTGCCCCAGCGGTCTGACGATTGATCAGCGCAAGCAAAGCAAGGCTTCCGCCCTCCCCCTTGTTGTCCGCCTTCATGATTGTGAAAACATATTTTAAGGTCACAACAATCATCATCGACCAGAAAACGAGACTTAGAACACCTTTGATATGCATCGGGTCAGGCGCAATAGGATGATGACCGGCAAACGTCTCGCGGAAGGCGTAGATCGGGCTAGTACCGATGTCACCAAATACGACGCCAACCGTGCCCGCACATAACGCCAGCAGCGAACCTTTGGGGGCATGGCTATCGTTATGATTTTGTTCGCTGTCACCAAAATCGTCTGCTTGCGGTCCAACCATCTTGTTTCCCCGGCTTCAACCCCAACTGCCACATTAAAAGTGGACGGGCCGCGCGCATTAGCATGCCGCCTTACCCTTCACAACAAAGCAATATTGAACAAATTTTTTGGAGAGAATAATATTTTCAGTTACTTAGAAGGTATATCTACTTTTACCTGTGCTGTTTGCGCTTGCAGCGCCTTGGCGGCCTGCAATTGCGACTCAAGGACGCCTTTCCATTTCGCATTTGGTGTCGCGAGTGAAAGAGTTTTTTCCCACAGGAGGATCGCACCATCAAGGTCACCGCTAAGCATGCGGGCAAGACCCACAAAATAATATGGTGCGGGGTAATTCGGCCGAATGGAGCGCGCTTTATCGAAGGCCAATTCCGCCGGTGCTGACAACTGCCCATCGCTCGCCAGCATCAATTGCAGCCCAAGGGCAGACCAAAGATCCGCATTTTTTGGGTCACTACGCAGGCCGGACTGAATATAGGAAGCCGCTAAAGCATACTCCCCTTGCTTGGCAAAGGAATCAGCGGTGATTAGCCAGCGTTTCGCCCCACCGAAGTTTTGGTCCATGTCGGCGCGTATATCGACAAGCTGAGTAGCAGCAACTGCATTCCCCTCTAGCGGCTTGGCCGGTGAAGATGGCGCTGATGGACGGCCTTGCAGGGCGTAACCAGTCATGCCCAATAAGACCGCAGCTGCGCCAATTTGCCACAGCCCCTTTGACGCACGTAAAAACCAAGCAAGCGCCAACAGGCTGAAAACCGACAATAGGCCAAGTGCCACCCAACCGTTCATGTACGCCTCCAAAACAGCCCACGCGCTACCCAAAGCGATGCAAGCAGCAAGATAATTGGTGTAAGCCAGAGAAGAAGCCCTGCGCCCTTGAAATCGGGTTCGAAGCTAACCCATTCGCCATAACGTTGTATCATCCAGTTCCGAACTGCCTCGGACTTTTGTCCAGCGGCAATTTGCTGACGCACTTCGGCACGCATGGTTCCTGCCATGCTCGCGTCGCTATCGGCAATGGATTGACCTTGGCATTGAATACAGCGCAAACTGTGCATCAGGCGGGTTGCCTCAGCTTCTTTCGCTGGATCGGAAAGCTGACGGTTTGCCAAGGCGGGCGTTGGCCCGCTTCCTTGGGCAAAAACGGGCGCAGCTAACATCAGTAAAATAGGAACGAATACTCTCATTTCGTCGCCTTCAGTTTTTCGATGAGCATCGGCACATGTTCTACCCGGATATCGCCGATATGCTGGAACAATATTGTGCCATCGGCACCGATTACATAAGTTTCAGGCACACCAGACGACCCGAGTTTAAGCTGAACCGCCATTTCGCTGTCCGATCCAATGCGGCGATACGGATTGCCAAATTCGTCCAGAAAAGCAGCAACATCTTCTGGACGATCGCGAATAGCGATCCCGTCAATCTCGACGCCAGCTGCTTTCAATTCCTCAAGCTGCGGCGCTTCGGCTTTGCAAGGGATGCACCAGCTAGCAAAAATGTTAAGCAGCCGGGGGCTCCCATCACCCATATCTTTGTTTGATAATGGGAAAACACCCTGTGTTGCCGGAGGCAATGCAAATTCAGGAAGCTTTTGTCCGATCATAGCCGAATGGACTTGCTCGTCTTTCGGCACGGCCAGGCCATAAATGGCAAGCCCGCCAATGCATGCGGTGGCAACAAGCGGCGCCCATAAAAGCCAAGGGCGGTTCATTCGGTTTGCCATTTGTTTATAGCTGAATTCTTGGTGCGACGGACCATGCGGCCCAAAAGCGCGATTGCCCCGCCGAGAGCAATCAATATTGCGCCACCCCAGATAAATGTAACAAAGGGCTTCCACCATAAGCGCACTTGCCAACGGCCATCCCCCTCTTGGTCGGGCTGCGCAATGACGACATATAATTGACCATTCCACCGCGTCAGCAACGCCGCTTCGCTTGTCTGCATTGGAGGCTTAAAGAATTGCCGTGATTGAGGATGAAGCGGGAATTCATTGCCATTTTTGGCGGCTATCATTTCACCTTCAACAGCAACCCAATTGTCCCCTACGACGGGATTGACATCGTTAAGCTTAACCTCCCAGCCAGCGACCTTGGCGCTTTCGCCAGGTGCAAGCGCGGTAAGAGTTTCAGATGAAAAGCCTGATTCCGCCGCCATGCCAAAGACACTAACGGCTAAACCAAAATGCGCGATGACCATGCCGAATACCGGGATAGGCGTGCGGAGCAGCTTGCGCCCCCTAAGTGGCATCCATGCTGCCACTGCAAGGGCCAAGGACAATGCGATACCCAAAAGCGGAAATATCCCTATTTGTGGCGCAAATTTCCATATCGCAAGGCAACTCAACAACAAAATCGCCGCTGCACCGATAAGCCAATATTTTAGACGGCCGAGATCATCGCGGCGCCAACGCAACAGGGGCCCCACCAACAAAGCGAGCATCAAAAGAACCGCAATTGGAACCGTCGCTTTGTTAAAATATGGAGGCCCAACCGATATCTTGTCACCCAATGCCTCTGCCGCAATCGGGTAAAGCGTGCCAATCAAAATGACTGCCAGAATGACGCTTAGGAATATATTATTTGCAACAATCCCGCCTTCTCGGCTGAGCAGTTGGAACGGCTCACCTTGCTTGACTGTCCCAATACGTAAAGCAAAAATGACGAAGGCAAGGCCTGTGTACATAAGCATTAACGCGAGAATGAACGAACCACGTTCCGGGTCGACAGCAAAGGCATGAACGCTCGTCAATATCCCTGAACGCACAAGGAACGTGCCCGCCATCGACATGGCAAAGGCCACCAGCGCAAGCATGATGGTCCAAGCACGTAACGCATTGCGCGTAGCAAGAACGCTGACCGAATGCAGTAGAGCAGTCGCTGCAAGCCATGGCATGAGCGACGCGTTTTCAACGGGATCCCAAAACCACCAGCCACCCCAGCCCAATTCATAATATGCCCAGTAACTGCCTGCAGCTATACCGATTGTCAGGAAAATCCAAGCGCCCAACACCCACGGCCGCATAGCGCGGGCGAAGGCTGGCCCGACCTGATTGGTGAGCAATGCGCCAACGGCGAAAGAGAATGCGATCGAAAGGCCAACATAACCAAAGTATAAAGTCGGCGGGTGGAACGCGAGGCCAACGTCCTGAAGTAATGGGTTGAGGCCAGCACCCTCGATAGGCGCAGGAACCATTCGCTCAAACGGGTTTGAAGAAAACAGCAAAAATGCGAAAAAGCCGAGCGCGAGAAAACCTTGCACCGCCAACGTGGCAGACAGTGTCTTTACCTCAATACGCTTTTCCAGAAATGCAATCGCAGCGCCTGAAACAGACAATATCGTTACCCATAAAAGCATCGAGCCTTCATGGTTACCCCAAGTGCCAGCGAGTTTGAAAATGAGTGGCTTATCAATATGGCTGTTGTTTGCGACCAAAAGCACTGACAGATCACTGATATAAAACAGCCACATGAGCGCAAAGAACGCAAAGGTACACAAGGCACCCTGCATATACGCAGCAGGTTTTATGAGCGGCACCAGTTGCCCAGCCCCATCGCGTAACAACGTTAACCCCGCAATGAACTGAAGAAGCGCCATCGACGCCGCCAGCCAAATAGCCGCTAATCCGGCTTCTGCAATCATGTGAAAGCCCTCATTTCGTCAATATCCTCATGGTACAAGTGTGTCCTTCGTTTTTGCGGCCGCACTCATATCTATGTCAGCCAATTCTCTCGGCACGTAGTTTTCATCATGCTTGGCAAGCAAGCTATCGGCGACAAAGACGCGGTCAGGTCCAAGTCGACCGTCTGCAACGACGCCAGACCCTTCACCAAACAGGTCAGGCGTAATCCCGCGATAAGCGACCTTCTGACTGCGTCTCTGGTCCCGAACCGTGAACGTTATAGATACGCCATCCCCGCCACGCACGATGGATCCTTTTTGTACCATGCCGCCTAACCTGATGGCTTTTCCGGGTTCGACATTGGCTGCCACCAACGTTGTAGGGGTATAAAAATAGGATGCCTCTTCGCGTAAGGCAGATGCGGCGATCAGGCCAGCGCCAACCAGAGCAGCAACAGCAATAATTGCCAACAGCAACCGCTGATGCTTTGGCTTCATGGCCGATCCTTTAACTCGGCAGCCGACGCCTCTGCGCGGCGCATCGATATGTAGCTGGAGATAACAAGCCAGGTCAGACCGACCCCGGCGATGACGTAGGATGCGATGATGAATGGAGCGTGGGGCATCAGCTCTCCGCCATCCTGCGCATCCGCGCCTCAATCCGCATTTCCGCAAGAGCAGCGCGCATCCGCATCAACACCAGTGCGCCGAACAATAGACTGAAACCGGCAACGGCTACAAACAAGGGCACCAAATAGGCCGAGTCAATCGATGATCCACCCAAGGTGATACTTGCCTTTTGGTGCTGGCTTTCCCACCAGATGACCGAGCGGTTGATGATGGGGATGTTGATTGCGCCAATGATACCGAAAACTGCGGCAACGCGACTGGTATCGCCTTTGTTGCTCGACGCATTGGATAACGCAATATACCCGAGATATAAAAAGAAGAGCACAAGCATTGATGTCAGCCGGCCATCCCAAACCCACCAAGTTCCCCAAGTGGGTCGCCCCCATATCGACCCCGTAATGAGGCAAATCGCCGCAAAGGTCGCTCCGGGAACCGCGATTGCACGCGCAGACACGCCCGCCAGCGGGTGACGCCATACCAATTGCACAATGCTCGCAATGGCAATGCCAGTCCATCCCCCCATACCGAGCCAAGCGGCAGGGACATGAACAAAGATGATCTTGACTGTGTCGCCCATCAACCGTTCAGTCGGCGTGAAGAATAGCCCCCAAATACAGGCAGCAAGCGTCAGGATAAGCCCGAGCCAGAACAAAGCCGGGGTAAGTGGCCTTGCGATGCGCAAAAAACGGGCAGGATTGGCGAAACGGTGCATATCTGGAGTGGGTCTCTAGCACTGCAAAAACGTTAGGCCAACGAATTTAGCATCACCTACCGATAAGTTTTTGCGCCATATCGTCTGCCACTTCAGCTGGTGTTTTACCGCCCGAAGCGCTTTCAGCCCAGATAGCCGCCAACCGCTCAGGAATGGTGTTAATGCGGCGGTTGATTTCTGCATCGTCGGCATTTTCAATGTGACGCAAAACGTTGATAATGCCGCCAGCGTTGACGACATAATCAGGGGCATACAATATACTTCGATCGGCCAGCATGCGTCCCTCACGCCCCGTCGCAAGCTGATTATTTGCGCCACCGGCAACCGCACGCACTCTTAACGCAGACACGCTCGCTTCAGTCAGTATCGCACCCAAAGCGCAAGGGCTGAAGATATCCGCTTCGACATTCATGATGTCAGTTGCAGCTACGCTGTTTCCGCCCAGCTCAACCGCAAGGTCAGCGGCACGCTTTGCATCTACGTCAGCCAGCGTAAGCTTAGCTCCATGATCTGCAAGATAACGGGCAAGACCGCCACCAACACTGCCCACGCCCTGGATAGCGACGTGAACGCCCAACATGTCATCCGTGCCAAGCACATGTTTGGCTGCGGCCTGAACCCCTAAAAACACGCCACGTGCTGTGTAAGGACCGGGATCACCGCCTTGCCCAGGCAAGCCAGCGACGTGCGAGGTGACCTTTGAAAGTGAGACCATATCCTCTTCAGACATGCCGACATCCTGAGCAGTGATGTATTTGCCGCCCAGTGAATCCACCGCGTGGGCAAATGCATCAAGCATATCTTGTGGCTTGGTCCGCGCAGGGTTGGCAAGAATGACCGCCTTGCCGCCGCCTGCAGATAGCCCCGCCATCGCATTTTTGTAGCTCATTCCGCGCGATAGGCGCAGCGCATCAGTGACCGCAGCTTGCGGCTCGGCATAATGCCAAAAGCGCGTTCCACCTGCTGCAGGCCCCAAATGGGTCGAATGCACAGCGATTATTGCCTTAAGACCGGTGGCGCGGTCATCGAACACATGAACGGCTTCGTGCGAGTCAAAATCAAGCAAGTCCCAGATAGCGGGCATCATGCATTCCCCTGTGCGAAAATGCCGCATTGCGGCTTCGAAATCAAATTACGAGAACGTGTAATAATATTACGCGCCTGAAATGTCATCCAGAATATGGAGGGAGATAAATGGGGCGACCGAGGGGTCTTGAACCCCCGACCTCTGGTACCACAAACCAGCGCTCTAACCAACTGAGCTACGATCGCCATAGCGTCACTGAGGCAGACGCGCTCCTATTCTTTAGGCTTAGAATTACCCTATGCCGGGCGTCAACCCGGCACATGAATATTCTTACTTTTTGAGGCTGAGGCCGCCAAAACGCTTGTTAAACTGGGCAACGCGGCCACCAGTGTCAAGCATACGGCCTGATCCACCGGTCCATGCTGGATGCGAGGTTGGATCGATATCCAATGCCAACGTGTCGCCTTCCTTGCCCCACGTGGAGCGCGTTTCGAAGACAGTTCCGTCGGTCATCTGCACCTTGATCATGTGATAATCGGGGTGAATGTCGGCTTTCATACATAATTCCTTTGCTCAGCCAACGGTTTCCGACCGGGGGCCCTAAATTCGGAAGCGACGCGCATAGCGGGCACGCTTAAAGAAGGCAAGAACTGACTGTTAAAAATAACCGCAGCCCTCAGGCCAAGTTACGCTTTGGGCTAGGCCCTGCCGTTTAAGCAGGCGGCTCAGCAATCATCGCCATAAACTCGGCTTCAGCAGCGACTTGGTCGCCAACCATAGCACGCCCGGCAAATTTGCAGACGCGCGCGCGCTTTTGGACAAACGTGACATGAAGATGTAAAAGACAGCCAGGTTCGACGGGCGCACGGAACTTGGCATTGTCAATCGACATGAAATACACAAGCTTGCCTGAACCTATAAGACCAAGGCTTTCCATCGCCAAAACACCAGCTGCTTGGGCAAGTGCTTCAACAATCATCACGCCGGGCATGATAGGCCTTCCAGGAAAATGTCCCTGAAAGAACCCTTCATTCATAGTCACGGCCTTGACGGCGCAAATACGCTCGTCGGGAACGAGCTCTTCTACCCGATCGACTAAGAGCATGGGGTAGCGGTGCGGAAGCACCGCCATCACCCTGCGGACGTCGTAATTGCTGTAATCGTCCCCCGACATGCAGATTAACGGCTGTCGGGTTGTGCAGCAGCAGATGCCGGTGACTGAGCAGCGGCGGCCTGCGCTTGTGCTTGTTGTGACGCGTTGTTAATCAACTGCTGGATTTGCTGGTACAGCGTACCAATCTGGCGCGAAGGACGCCAACCGGCTGGCGGTGTGATCGTGACGGCAGGCAATAGCTTATCGAGTTCAGCAGTAATTGCAGTCGTGACGTCAACCGATTCTGGCGCCCAAACAAATGCGTCCGGAGCGAGGATGACGTTGATGCGCTTGGCCGTGATAACAGCCTGCTGTGCCGCTTCATATTTCAGAGCAATCTGCTCGATGGAATATAGCTGTGCAAGGATAACCGGATCCTGAAGCGCGCTCATTTCCTTTTGCTTCGCGTCAATCTGCGCAAGCAGCGGGTTTTTTGCCTTAATCGCAACATCGAGCTCAGCCTGTGTCAGTTCTTTGTTCTTGTCGGTATCAAGCTGCGCATTCAGGTTGTTGATTTCTTGACGCTTTGTTTGAAGCTGCTGCGATACGGCCGCATATTGCGTGCCGATCTGCTGATACGCAGCGCCCAGCGCCTTTGAACGCAAGATAGCGACTGCCGTGTCTGACGTTGCGATACCCGATACCTGAGCAGATGCTGGTGCAGTGATAACAACTGCCGACAAAAGAGCGGCCTCAAGGGCGGTTTTACGAATGTTCATTAGAATTGAGTCCCTACGTTGAAAGTAAATGATTTGGTGTCGTCGCCCGGCTGCTTTAGCAGAACCCGCGCGAGGTCTATCCTGAATGGACCAAATGGTGAGTTCCAGTTTACGCCAAATCCAACCGACAGGCGCGGTTTCCATGTGTCGCCGAGGAATTCTTCTTTGAACCGGAACGCCGCGACCCGTGCAGAGCCATCGCCATTAACTGCGGTGGTAGACGTCTGAAGTGCCCCAGCACTATCGACAAAATAATATAGCAGTCCGCCTTGTGTGCCATCTGCCAACACTTCGCGTTGCTGCACGCTCTGCAGGACTGGCCGCGTAACGTCAAACACGGATCCGACATCGATAAACAGAGACGGACGCAGGCCCAACTCCTTAGCGCCGCTACCCAATGGGATCTGCAATTCTCCACGCCCCATATAATAGAAGCGGCCCCCAATGGCATCGTCTTGGATCTGGTTGCGGTCAGTAATCGGGTTATTAACCGCGACGCCGTTCACAATCTTGCCTTCCTGAAAAATACGTTGAACGCGCGGTCCTACACCGCGAATATCGAAACCACGCATTTGCGGCTCACCCAAGTAGAAGCGATCCGTTAAACGGACATCGTCGATCCCCGAAAGCCCACGGTTTTCCAAAGGATGGATATACCCGCTCTCAAACGACAAGCCGAAAACGAAATTACCAAACGGCTTCCAATATTTGTCAGCGTTAATTCGGGTTTTGATATATTTGACGCTACCGCCAAGCCCTGCGAAATCCTGGCTGATACCCAAGCTTTGGCCACGGGTTGGACGGATCCGGTTATCCCGGTCATCATATAACAATGTGTAGCCCAGCGACGACGTCATGCGCTTACCTATGGCATCACAGAGAAAGCGCCCTGCGAGGATAGGGTCACAGGTCGGCGGATTTCCGGAAAAAAATGTGTTTTCATCAAGCGTAACATCGTCTTGGCTTAATCCGTACCGTGCCTGAAAATAAATATATTCGTTGACCGGCACGCCAAGACGCAACTGGAAGCCTGTTGTTGCCTGCTGGTAGGTCGTGTTGCGCTGGTTATTAAAGAAGTTAAAGCTGTTTAAATCACGGCGGAATATGTCGCCTGAAATCGCCATCGAACGGTCAAACAGATACGGCTCCGTAAATCCAATTTCTGCTGATTTCGAATAAGACGAATAGGAAATGTTGGTTCGTAATTCTTGGCCAAGGCCGCGAAAGTTGCGCTGGCGGATTGACCCTTGAAAGATGAAGTTTTCAATCGAGGAGAAGCCGGCTGATAGTGACAGCTCCCCAGTCGCTTTTTCTTCGATATTGGTGGTTAGAACGATACGGTCAGGCGCACTGCCCTGCGCCTGTTCGACTTCCAGATCTTCCTGAAAATAGCCAAGCGACTTGATGCGCTCCGCAGTCCGCTTCACCTGAATGCTGTTAAAGCCGTCGCCTTCGTTCAGGCGGAATTCCCGGCGAACGACCTTGTCTTGGGTCAGCGTGTTGCCGTTAATGTCGACGCGCTCGACGAAAACGCGCGGTGATTCCGCAACATTAAACGTAATGCCCATCGTCAACGTCTCTTTGTCCCGCTGGAAGTCCGGGTTCACATCGGCAAAGGCATAACCAAATAAACCAGCCGTTTCGGATAGGCTCTCTACCGTGTCTTCAACCATTTTAGCATTGTAGTAATCGCCTTTTTTCATGCGCAACGTGGCTGTTAGACGGCCTGAGTCGAAATCGCGGATCTGGCTTTCTACTCTCACATCGCCGAATTTATAGCGGCTACCTTCTTCAACCACATAGGTGATGATGAAGTCTTGCTTATCAGGGGTGAGTTCGGCCACCGCCGAAACAACGCGGAAATCGGCATAGCCCTGGGTCAGGTAAAATTGGCGCAATTTCTGCTGATCAAACGCCAAGCGGTCTGGATCGTAGCTGGTGCCTGAGCTGAAGAAGCGGTAAAAACGCGCTTGCTTCGTGACCATTTCGCCGCGCAACTGGCCGTCGGAGAACTTGTCGTTGCCGATGATATTGATCTGTTGAACCTTCGACTTTGGCCCTTCGGTAATTTCAAACACGATATCAACGCGGTTTTGGTCAAGCTGAACCAGCTTTGGTTCAACAACCGCAGCAAAGCGCCCTTGACGCTTATATAACTCGACAATGCGTGCAACGTCAGCCCGTACCTTAGACCGCGAATAAATCTGACGAGGCGCAAGCTTTATCTCAGGTTCAATCTTGTCATTCTTGATGCGCTTATTGCCTTCAAGAATGATGCGGTTCACGACTGGATTTTCTCGCACTTCGATGACAACCGCGCCGGAATTGTTGCGCACGGAGACATCGGCGAACAATTCGGTCGCGTAGAGGTCCTTAAGCGCTTGGTCGGCAGATACCTGAGTCCATTGTTGGCCGGTGCGTAACCGGATGTAAGACCGCACAGTATCCGCTTCGAGTCGCTGCGTTCCGACAACAGTGATGGATTGGATAATCTCGGCAAGTGCCGCTGCCTCAGGCTGGGCAACTGGTATCGCGGGTGCAGCTTGCGCAAAAGCCGGTGTCATGCTGCCCGTCGCCGCAAGCGCAGTCGAACCCATCAAAAATACGCCAAAGCTTTTGAAGTTGCCGAGAGGTCTACTTTCCATTGTCATCCGATCTGATGTCCGGCCGCCACCGGTCGTTGGCAAACTGCCGCTAAAATATTTTTGCGTCCCTGCCCGATGCAGCGCGCGCAATCAAGTATGCAATGCCCTCAACTGCTACCGAAAAGACCGAAAGACGTGAGGTCGTTGAATGTTACCATTAACATGAACGCTGCCAGCATCGCAAATCCTGCACGGAAAGCCCACTCCTGCACTTGCGGTGTGGCTGGTCGCCTCCGCACTGCCTCAATACCGTAAAGCAACAAATGCCCTCCATCGAGCATGGGGATTGGCAGTAGATTGATGAACCCCAAGTTAATCGAAATCAAAGCGGCTAGGCTTATAAACGTCAATATGCCCAAGCTCATGGCCTCGCCAGAAACTTTGGCGATTTTCAAGGGACCGCCAAGTTCGGAAATGGGCCGACGACCAGAGATTATCTGCCCAAGACCAATGACCTGTTGGCGCAGAATATTGCCTGTTTGCTTCACGGCTGCCCAAGGCGCCTCAAGCAGGCCTACTTCGCGCGTTTCCGAATTGCTTGCACCAATGCCAATGCGACCAATCCGATATTCATTACCGAACCTGTCCACTTCAGTGACCGCAGCTACGGTAGCTTGCTTTTCAAACCGCGCACCGTTTCGCTCGATTTCCATGACTATTTTTTCGCCTGGAATCATAACGACCTCGCGGGCCATCGCATCGAAAGTTTCGATAGTTCGGCCATTCAACGTCAGGATCCGATCGCCGATCTGAATTCCAGCCGCCGCAGCCGCACTCCTCGGTTGAACGACATCGACGACTGGCGGCGTTACTGATTTACCAAATGCAAGCAGGAAGCCCATGGCGATAAGGATTGCGAGAAGAAAATTAACTGCAGGCCCAGCTGCTACGATCAGAGCACGTTGCCACAATGTTTTCGATTGGAACGTCTGATTGCGCTCATGCTCCGGCAATTGCTTCCAGCTTTCGTCTGCTTGGCTTGCAGGATTCATGTCACCCGCAAACTGGACAAAGCCCCCCAATGGCAACAGGCCAACGCGCCATAACGTACCGCGCTTGTCTACGCGCCCCCAAATCTGCGGTCCAAAACCGATCGAGAATTTCTCGGCCTTCACCCCAAACCAACGACCCACGGCATAATGACCCAGTTCGTGCACCACGACAAGAGAACCAATCAGCGCGAGAAACGCGAAAAGGGTAAGAATAATGTTGGGGGATTCAGCGGCCACGGGTTAGTTTCTCCAATTCGTTCTGCGCGTAACTGCGGGCGCCTGCATCAATGCTGAACAGGTCATCCAAATTGATAGGTGCTGCGGGCGCATAAGTCGTCAGGGTTTCTTCGACTAGGGATGCAATTTCCAGGAACCTCATCTTGCCGTCCAAAAAGGCCGCCACTGCAACCTCGTTCGCTGCGTTTAAGATAGCAGGCTTTGCACCGCCTTCGGTAATAGCTGCGCGCGCAAGCCGAAGCGCGGGGAAGCGGACCACATCAGGCTGCTCGAACGTAAGCTGGCCAATTGCAGCAAGATCAAGCGGCTTGCACATCGTGGCAATACGCTCTGGCCAAGCAAGAGTGCTTGCAATGGGAATGCGCATATCGGGCGATCCCAACTGTGCCAGCGTTGAACAATCGACATATTCAACCATCGAATGGATCACCGATTGCTGATGGACGAGGATATCAAGCTTATCCAGACCAACCGGAAAAAGGTGAAACGCCTCAATCAATTCAAGGCCCTTGTTCATCATTGTTGCGGAATCGATGCTGATTTTTGCACCCATGTCCCAATTGGGATGCGCAACGGCTTGCGCTGGCGTAACATTCCGCATTTCCTCAAGCGAGAAGGCACGGAAGGGTCCGCCGCTTGCGGTCAGGGTGATCTTACGCACTTGGTCAATTTTGCCGCCAGCGAGGCATTGGAATATGGCGTTATGCTCGCTATCGACGGGGAGTAGTACCGCACTCGATTGGCGCACCGCTGCCATCATCAAAGCGCCAGCGGAAACCAGCGCCTCCTTATTGGCCAAAGCGACCGTCTTCCCAGCCTCGATTGCAGCCATCGTAGAGGGTAATCCAGCGCAGCCTACTATAGAGGCCATCGTCCAGTCCACATCGCGCCTAGCGGCCTCTACAAGCGCTTCTGGACCCGCTGCGGCTTCAATGTTTGTCCCCGCCAAAGCGTCCTTGAGTTCAGTATAAGCCGATTCATCGGCAACAACGGCAAGCTCGGCTTTAAATTCGCGCGCCAATTGCGCGATAGCGGCGGCATTGCCGTTGGCGGTCAATGCGACCACGCGGTAATCGCCGCGATGCTGACGAATGAGGTCCAATGTCGACAATCCGACCGAACCTGTTGCGCCAAAGATGGAAACGCTGCGTGTCATGGATTAGCCTGCCGTCGCGCTTTGGAACAGCATGATCACGCCAGCAGCAAAAGCGACAGCGATAAGGCCGTCGGTCCGGTCAAATAACCCGCCATGACCGGGTATCAGCCACCCCGAATCTTTGACCCTTGCCCGACGCTTCATCCAACTTTCAAAAAAGTCACCAATTTGCGCGACCACCGCGAGCGCGGCCCCCGTCAGCAATAGACGGAACCAGCCATATGCAAGATAGATATCGCCATTACCGGCATTACCGCCCCTGAAGGCGTAGATGCCTGCTTGAATAAAAACCATCATAAGGCCCGCGCCAATCATTCCGCCGATAAGGCCTGACCAAGTTTTGGATGGACTAATATGTGGCGCGATTTTGGGGCCGCCAAGGCTTCGTCCCGCGAAATACGAACCGACATCCGTGCCGATTACGCCGGCGATGAGCATGATTGCCGGCGTCATGCCGAAGAAAGGCGAGCTGAACAGCATCAGTGTCAAACATGCAAGGCCAACATAGGTCAGACCGACCAATAGCCACAATATCTGCGCCTGCCGACTTTGCGCGAAGCCAAACACCAATTTGGTAAATTCAAAAAATACACCAAGGCCTATAGCGATAACGAGGCCCATAAAGGCATAGCCGCCCAGCCAAATCGCAGCGATCGCGACCGACATCATAGCAACGCTGGACAATGTCCGTATGCCTAAGTCCGAACGCGGTTTAAGGGGCGGCGCAACCTTATCGTTCATCGACCACCATAGCGACGTTCACGCCGGGCGAATTCGTTCAGCGCAGCGGCAAGTTCATCCTTGCTGAAATCGGGCCACAAGGTCTCAGTGAACCAGAATTCGGCATAAGCTGCCTGCCACAACATAAAATTAGAAAGACGCTGCTCGCCAGACGTTCGGATAAGCAAATCCAGCGGCGGCAAGCCAGCGGTGTCCAGATTGGCCTCAATACTGGACGCGCTTATCTCGCCTTGCGCGGCGGCGGCGCGTGCAGCGCGGACCATCTCGTCCTGCGATCCATAATTTAACGCTACCGCCAATGTCGTGCGGCTGTTCTTCGACGTCCGTGCAATCGATTCCTCAAGCATTTCCACAATATCAGGTGATAATGATTTGTAATCGCCAATAATTTTTAATCGGACGTCATTTTCTGCAAATGTATCAAGGTCGGATTTGATGAAATCGCGCATTAGCGCCATCAGATCGTTTATCTCTTCCGCGGGCCGTTTCCAATTCTCGCTAGAGAAGGCATAAAGGCTAAGTGTTTCTAGGCCAAGCTCGCCCGCTGCACGCATAATATTACGGACAGTCTCAACGCCGCGCTTGTGCCCCATTGCGCGGGGCAACATGCGCTTCTTAGCCCAGCGACCATTGCCATCCATGATGATAGCAACGTGCCGCGGCATTTCGCCTGTGCCGGCTGCGATGCGGACGGGTTGCGAATCGACGTGCGCCATTACGTATCTAAACGCGCTCGAAGCGAATGGAAGGGAAGTTTGTATCCGGCCTCACTGGCTCAGGATTTCCTTTTCCTTATGCGCTGCTGCTTCGTCGACCGCTTTGATCATCTCGTCGGTCATTTTCTGGACTGCAGTCTCCAACCGCTTGCGATCGTCCTCGCTGATTTCTTTCTTGTTCTCGTCAATTTTTAGACCGTCATTTGCGTCGCGACGCACGTTGCGGATCGCGATTTTGGCTTTCTCGGCATATTGGCCAGCCAGCTTTGCCAGTTCTTTACGGCGTTCCTCGGTGAGGTCGGGAATAGGCAAGCGCAAAGTCTGCCCATCGGTAATCGGGTTTAAACCAAGGCCAGCCGAACGAATGGCTTTTTCCACTGGCGTCACGTTTGAGCGGTCCCATACCTGAACCGACAGCAAACGTGGTTCAGGCGCGCTGACGGTAGCGACCTGGCTCAACGGCATGTGCGATCCGTAAACTTCGACGACTACGGGGTCGAGTAAAGTCACGTTGGCGCGGCCGGTACGCAGCCCGGAAAGGTCGCTTTTAAATGAATCGACAGCGCCCTTCATACGGCGCTCAACGTCGGTTTTGTCATATTGCGGCATGGATTAGTTTCCTTCGCTTGTTACCACAGTTGAAGTGCCGCTTCCGTCGAGCACCTTCAATATATTGCCCCGTTCGCGGATAGAGAACACCACGATAGGAATGTTGTTGTCACGGCATAACGACACAGCGCTTGCGTCCATAACCTTAAGATTATCTGCTAAGACGCGGTCATAACTTAATGTTTCATAACGCTTTGCTGTCGAAACTTTTTTGGGATCGGCATCATATACACCATCAACCGAGGTGCCCTTGAACAACGCGTCGCATTGCATTTCGGCAGCGCGCAAAGCAGCACCGCTATCCGTAGTAAAGAACGGTGCGCCAACGCCTGCGGCAAAAATAACTATCCGGCCCTTTTCCAAATGCCGCTCGGCACGGCGCCGGATGACGGGTTCGCAGACCTTGTCCATTTCAATGGCAGACTGCACGCGGGTCGGCACGCCGAGCTGTTCAAGCGCGTTTTGCATGGCGAGCGCATTCATGACGGTCGCGAGCATGCCCATATAGTCGGCCTGCGCCCTGTCCATGCCCTTTGCGGCACCAGAAATACCCCGGAAGATGTTACCCCCGCCGATTACAAGGCACAGTTGCAATCCAGTATCCTGCGCAGCTTTTACCTCTTCGGCAACGCGCGCCACAGTAACGGGATCAATGCCATAGGCTTGATCCCCCATAAGCACTTCGCCCGATAGTTTAAGCAGAATGCGACGATATCCGTGCGCGCTCATAATATCCCTCACCCTGATACGATTATGGCGCCCAGCTATAGGAGCCGTGCGCCACATCGCCAAGTGCTTATCCCCGCCTTTTGGCAGGGAAGCCAAGAATATTTATGCGCCGACCGCAGCAGCCACTTCAGCTGCAAAGTCAGACACTTCCTTTTCAATGCCTTCGCCAAGCTGGAAGCGGACATAATCCTTCAGCACGATTGGCTTACCAGCTTCTTTGCCAGCGGCCACGACAACATCCGAAATTGGGGTCTTGCCGTCCATAACGAATGGCTGGCTCAACAAGGCGTTTTCCTTGGCGAACTTCTTCACGGCGCCTTCAACCATCTTTTCGACGATATCCGCTGGCTTGCCGCTTTCCGATGCCTTTTCACGCGCAATACCGCGCTCACGCTCAAGCGTTTCGGCATCAAGGCCAGATTCGTCAAGCGACAGCGGGAATGCAGCAGCGATGTGCATCGCCAGTTGTTTGCCGAGGCCATCAAGCGTCGCAGCGTCTGCATCGCTCTCAAGCGCAACAAGAACGCCGATGCCACCCATGCCAGGCGCCGCAGCGTTGTGGACATAAGAAACAACACGGCCATTATTGACCGAAAGCGACTTTACGCGGCGAATAACCTGATTTTCACCGATGGTGGCGATGTTGTTGGTCAATCGTTCCTGAACGGTTTCGCTTCCGCCATAAGGCGCGGACAAAACGGATTCAGAATCGTTGGCGCTTAGGTTCAAGGCAACTTGGCTGACAGCAGCGACGAATTCTTGGAACTGTTCGTTTTTGGCAACGAAATCTGTCTGGCTGTTAACTTCGATAGCAGTACCCTTGGTGCCCTCCACAGCAACGCCGACAAGACCTTCCGCCGCGGTGCGGCTCGATTTCTTGGCAGCAGTAGCAAGGCCCTTGGCGCGCAGCAAATCAACTGCGGCTTCGATATTGCCGTTGGTTTCTTCAAGCGCCTTTTTGGCGTCCATCATGCCAGCACCGGAAAGCTCACGCAGTTCCTTGACGGCTGAAGCGGTAATTGCAGACATAAGAGTGTCCTTTCGAAAGGTACGGAGGCCAATACAGCCTCATTGAAGTTCGTCATCCCCGTAAAAGCGAAGATCTAACACCAGCGCTAACTTCACAAGCAAACGACAAGTGTCGGTCCCCCGCATAAGCGGGGGTGACGACAATTTGGTTACGCTTCGGCGGCAGGCGCTTCGGCAGGAGCAACTTCAGCAGCGGGCGCTGTTTCTTCAGCTACTGGCGCTGTTTCTTCAGCTACTGGGGCTGCTTCTTCAGTCGCTGGCGCAGTTTCTTCTGCCAAAGCAGGTTCAGCCGCTGGCTCAACTTCCGCTCCAAGGTCAATGCCCTTGGCAACCTTGGCGTTTACATTGCCCTTGGTTGCCGCAGTAGCCACCGCGTCGCAATACAAACGAATGGCGCGTGCAGCGTCATCATTTGCAGGAACCGGGAATGCAATGCCGTCAGGCGATACGTTTGAATCGAGGATCGCGATCACTGGAATACCAAGAACATTGGCTTCCTTGATGGCGAGTTCTTCCTTGTTGGCGTCGATGACGAACATAACGTCAGGAATGCCACCCATGTCGCGGATACCGCCAAGGCTCATTTCAAGCTTATCGCGCTCGCGGGTCATCTGAAGAATTTCCTTCTTCGTGAAACCGTGCGTATCGCCCGAAAGCTGCTCTTCAAGCGTCTTGAGCTTCTTGATCGAGTTCGAAATGGTCTTCCAGTTGGTGAGCATACCGCCCAACCAGCGATGGTTGACGAAATGCTGACCCGATGCGCGTGCCGCATCGGCAATTGGGCCTTGCGCCTGGCGCTTCGTGCCAACGAACAGAACCTTGCCTCCAGACGAAACGCTCTGTGCAACGAAATCTAGAGCACGTGCGAACAATGGCACGGACTGCGACAGATCGAGAATGTGGATGCCGTTGCGCGCGCCGAAGATATACGGCTTCATACGCGGATTCCAACGGTGTGTTTGGTGGCCGAAATGGGCCCCAGCTTCAAGCAAATGCTGCATGGTTACGACAGGTGCCGCCATGGTACTTCTCCTTCCGGTTGAGCCTCTGGGAAACTAGAACTTCACTTTTGCCTGAAAGACAAAGATCAGCACCGGTATGTGCGTTTCCCATGTGGAATGACGGCCTCGTTATAGTTGTAGACAGGATTCGTCAAGCACCAACAGACTCACCAGATTGCGCAATTTGGTGTAGTCGCTTTAACAATCGGTTCAGAACGCACCGCATAGCGAGACATTATGGGCAGGAAGACAAGTTGAAAACACGTTGGGCAGTTACTGCTTCAATCGCGCTGCTCGCGATATCCTCGCCGGCGCTCGCCGAAGATCAATCGCTTGGCGACGCACAGCAGTCTGCGCCTCCCGAGCGCATCTCCTTTCTTGTTACCTTCGGCACGGAAAAATGTCCTGAAGCAGTCGGCGACGAAATCATGGTCTGTGCGGTCCAGCCGGAGGGTGACCGGTACCGGATTCCTAAACCGGTTCGCGCGAATAGCGAATCGCCAGTAGCAGGCGGAAGCTGGACCTCCGCCGCTGAGAGCCTTGACGGCTATGGGCGCGCCGTTTTGCCAAACAGCTGTTCTGTCAATGGAAGCAACGGCTTCACAGGATGCATGCAACAGGCACTTCAAAAATGGCATGCAGAGCGCCGCGGAACACGCAGCGAACCGTAATTTCGCAGGCCAGTGAACTTTTTGCGGCCGAACAAGTTATCCACAGGTAATCCGCAAAGTTACCCAGCCATGTTCCACGCGCGAAATGCCGCTTGACATGTTGGAACAAATAGTGAACAAAGACGTATATCCTGTGTTTAGCCGAATCAAACTTCCCCACTTATTTAGGGTGGGAACGCAAAGGACCAGTGCCATGACTATCATCGCTACCCTTCTTTTCGTGATCGTGCTGAGTGCATCATTTGGCGTCATCTTGCTGTCTATCCGCAATGCCATGCCGCGTATTCGCGAAGTGATTGATATGGAATTCGCCCCCTCACCGCAACGTGAGCGCCGGATAATATTGGGCGAAATGCGGCGTCTGGCGCCTGCCGAGATCATCCCCTTTCCCGCAATGTCGCGCGCCCATAACGCACCCCGTTTGGCTGCCTAAATATCGACTCCACAGGGTGGTCGGGTTTTAGGTAACCTAGCTACGTCCTTCGAAGACGTGGTTTGCCCTAACTAGGGTGATGCGCACAACTTGTTCGCCGCCGATCTTCTCTTGTGACCAATATGGGCATAAAAAAAGGGCGGGTGCTTTCGCCCCGCCCTCTGTAACCAATTTCTTGGTGCGTGTCTTAGTTGACAGCGTCCTTGAGAGCCTTGCCAGCTTTGAACTTTGGCTGAGTCGATGCCTTGATGGTCATTGGCTCACCGGTGCGTGGGTTACGTCCGGTCGATGCCTTACGCTTTGCAACGCCAAAGGTACCGAAACCAACGAGACGTACTTCGCCGCCGCTCTTCAGAGCGCCAGTGATTGCTTCAAATGTTGCTTCGACGGCCTTGCCGGCATCAGCCTTGGTCAAACCGCTAGCTTCGGCGACTGCACTGACGAGATCTTGCTTGTTCATGTGGGAACCCCCCTCTTAAAATTATATGAGACCCATTTAGCGATACAATGAGTCGCGGCCAAAGCCGGTGGAGCGATAATGAGCAGAATGTTAACGCTGTCAAAGGAAATATCGGCCCAAAACGGTCATTTTCTGTGAAAAAAGACGAGTCCTGCTTATTATACACTTATAATAGCAGGACATGCCGCCTCAATGTGTCACAGGCACCCCAATTTCACCGCCAGTTACAGCGGGTAACGCCGCTGCCAGATCATCCGCCTCGGTCCATTCCACGGCGACCAATGGGGATACTAAAGCACGCGCCAGAACCTGATCGACATGGCTCACCGGGATAATCTCAAGACCGTCCTTGATGTTTGCTGGAATGTCCGCAAGGTCCTTTTCATTCTCTTGGGGAATGAGCACGGTTTTAATCCCGCCGCGCAAAGCCGCCAGCAATTTCTCTTTCAATCCACCAATCGGCAACACACGTCCACGCAACGTAACTTCGCCAGTCATGGCAACATCGCGGTGCACCGCAATACCCGTCAGTGTCGACACGATGCACGTCACCATGCCTATGCCGGCCGATGGGCCATCCTTGGGCACTGCGCCTTCGGGAAGGTGAATGTGCACATCTTTGCGGGCAAACAGACTTGGTTTGATGCCGTAGCTCGGCGCGCGCGCCTTCACGTAGCTTAAGGCCGCCTGAATGGACTCGCTCATGACTTCGCCTAGCTTACCTGTCGTCTTAATATTCCCCTTACCAGGAACAGTGACAGCTTCGATGGTCAGCAACTCACCACCCACTTCAGTCCAAGCGAGACCCGTAACGGCACCGATCTGGTTTTCTTCCTCACCCATGTCATGGCGAAATTTACGAACGCCGGAGAAGTCGGCAAGATTTTCGGGCGTAATGACAATGCTCTTGTCTTTACCTTCCAAGATCCGACGCAACGATTTACGCGCAAGCTTCGCAATTTCACGCTCCAGCGTCCGAACGCCGGCCTCTCTTGTGTAATAGCGAATGACATCGCGCAGTGCATCGTCACTTATCGAAAACTCTTCAGGCTTAAGCCCGTGGGCCTCGATCTGCTTTTCCACCAAATGGCGCTTGGCAATCTCAAACTTCTCGTCCTCAGTGTAGCCTTCAAGACGGATGATTTCCATCCGGTCCAACAACGCCTGCGGTAAGTTCATGCTGTTTGCGGTTGTCACGAACATTACGTCCGACAAATCGAGATCGATTTCCAGATAATGGTCATTGAACTTGTTGTTCTGTTCAGGATCGAGAACCTCAAGCAAGGCCGACGCTGGATCGCCCCGGAAATCCTGTCCAAGCTTGTCGATTTCATCGAGCAAGAACAACGGGTTCATCGTCCCTGCCTTTTTCAAATTGGCCGCGACCTTGCCTGGCATTGAACCAATATAGGTACGACGGTGGCCTCGTATCTCGGCCTCGTCCCGCACGCCGCCCAAGGATTGGCGAATGAACTCACGACCCGTAGCCTTGGCAATCGATTTACCAAGGGAGGTCTTACCAACGCCCGGAGGGCCAACGAGGCACAATATTGGCCCCTTCAGCTTGTTCGTCCGCGCTTGCACCGCAAGATATTCGACAATCCGGTCCTTAACCTTTTCCAAGGCGAAGTGGTCGGCATCAAGAACGTCCTGCGCCTTGGCAATATCGCGCTTCAGCTTGGACTTTTTGCCCCATGGAATACCCAAGAGCGTATCAAGATAGTTGCGGATGACTGAGGCTTCTGCAGACATCGGCGCCATCCCGCGCAGCTTTTTCAGTTCCGCATTGGCTTTCGCTTTTGCTTCCTTGGAGAGCTTCATCGTGTCAATCTTGGTCTGAATTTCGGCAACCTCGTCACCGCCTTCGCCATCGTCATTGCCAAGCTCGCGCTGAATGGCTTTCATCTGCTCATTCAAATAATATTCGCGCTGCGTCTTTTCCATTTGCCGCTTCACACGGCCACGGATTTTCTTTTCGACCTGCAAAACGCCAAGCTCGCCTTCCATGAAGGCAAAGGCCATTTCAAGCCGACGCAGCGGGTTGGATTCAACCAACAACGACTGCTTATCCGAAACCTTCAATTGAATATTCGCCGCAACGGCGTCCGCAAGTGCTGACGGGGTGTCAATCTCGGTCAACTGAACAGCTGCCTCTGCGGGCATTTTCTTGTTCAGTTTCGAATAATTCTCGAACTGCTCGGTCACTGAACGCATCAGTGCGGTTGCCTCGGGACCATCCGCGCTTTGTTCTTCAACCAAGATGATGGTCGCTTCAACATAGTTGTCGCCACGCACGATCAAGTCGCGCAATTCAGCGCGTTGTTTGCCCTCAACCAACACGCGCACTGTGCCATCAGGCAACTTCAACAGCTGCATGATCGTGGCAGTCACGCCGATATTGTAAAGATCATCCTTGCCGGGATCATCCTCGGCAGGGTCAAGCTGCGCGACAAGAAAAATCTCTTTATTGGCTTTCATTGCCTGTTCCAAGGCAACAACCGATTTATCGCGCCCAACAAACAACGGCACAATCATGCCAGGAAAAACAACAATATCGCGCAGTGGCAATAATGGAAGGTTCAGATCCATAGATACTCCAATTGGCGGTCACCCAAAACGGCAACCTGCCTGTTCCAACCCAATATGAGGGCTTTGCGGACGCTTTCAATGCATGTGCACGGGTTAGGCACATTTAATTGGGGAAAAACCTTAATGGACCTCGGCCACTACAGCCATTCGCCTTATTAAAATGGCAATTTGAACCCTGGAGGCAGCGGTAATCCGCTAGACATCTTACCCATTTCCGCATTGCTGGCGGCATCAGCCTTGTCGCGGGCATCGTTGAATGCGGCTGTGATAAGGTCTTCCAACATGCCCTTGTCGGCTGGCACGATGAGGCTGTCATCGATTTCAACGTTCAATATCCGGCCTTTTGCAGTCGCCTTAACCTTCACCAGACCGCCTCCAGAAACGCCCTCAACCCGGATCGTATCCAGCGTTGCCTGCGCTTGTTCCATCTGTTGCTGGATATTCTGGGCAGCTTCTTGCGCAGCCTTAATCATCTCTTCCATGCTTTTCACGCGCTCTTACTCCATTTCATGCCATTATCGTCGCTGTCGAGCAGCTCCGCCTCGGGAAACGCAGCAAACGCCGCTTTGACCAAAGGTGACTCCATTATAATGCGTTTATCAGCCTCGGCGTCGGCTTGCTCCTGCTCCAA
Organism: Sphingorhabdus sp.; assembly: GCF_029865925.1. Lineage (GTDB taxonomy): Bacteria > Pseudomonadota > Alphaproteobacteria > Sphingomonadales > Sphingomonadaceae > Sphingorhabdus_B. The sequence continues at coordinate 9,435 of NZ_JARXAI010000027.1, read as the reverse complement.
CAGGCTTGGCTGGACATCACCTGGGCGTTCTTCTAAGTCCCAGCGCGTGCCCGTAACCTTCGCCAGAGCATCTCGAAGTTCCGAAACAAACGTCGGCGCAACGGGCCCCGCCAATTGAAACGCCAACATAGGCGGCGCATATTCGACCAGACGGACAACATCGCGTAACGTCATTTCAAGGCTTACAAACCCGTCACGCGCCAGACGATCCAAAAGCGCTTTAAAAGTCGCAGGCATAAATGACTGCACTGAAGCGGAGGCCGTGGCATCAGGCGCAGTGGGCGCAGAAGCAGGTATTGCCGTCGTGAACGCCCCCTCACCAATCATCTTGGCAAGCTCACTAGGGTCCGGCAGCGTTGCGGCATGGATCACGCGCAACAGGGCCATGTCAGCTGCACCTAGCGGGACAGATGCGCGCGCGACTTCCTCCTGCCCTTTTAACAACAATTGCCAAAGACGATGCAGAACTGGGAAGGATAAACGGTCGGCATGATCCTCAACCACAGCATTCGCTTCGGCATCCAGCGCTCCATCGCGTGGCGCGCCAACCTTCGCAAGCGTCAGCCTATGTACTTCGGACAATAATCCAGCAAACATCGCCAGCGGCTCAACACCAAGATTATATTGGTTCTTTGCCTCCGCCAGCATGGCCTGCGCATCGCCCATAAGGATTAGGCCAAAGAGACGGCGGATCGCGCCACGGTCGGACAGGCCCAACATGTCGCGCACCTGCGCCGCGGTGACTTTTCCATCACCCTCCATATCGGCATGGGCAATGGCTTGATCAAGAATTGACAGACCGTCGCGAACAGACCCCTCGGCGGCTTGCGCAATTAAAGTCAGCGCCTCGGTTTCAGCCTCTACGGCTTCCTTGGCGGAGATTTCAGCGAAATGCGCCGAAAGCTTTTCGGTGGGTATCCGTTTCAGATCAAAGCGCTGACACCGCGACAGGACTGTAATCGGAACCTTGTTGACTTCTGTCGTTGCGAACAGAAACTTTACATGCCCCGGCGGCTCTTCCAGCGTCTTGAGCAGCGCATTAAATGCGTTTCTGGACAGCATGTGGACTTCGTCGATAATGTAGATTTTGTAGCGTGCCGACACGGCGGAGTAACGCACAGCCTCAATAATCTCCCGCACATCGTCAACGCCGGTGTGGCTTGCGGCATCCATTTCGATGACGTCGATATGCCGACCCTCCGCGATTGCGACACAAGGCTCGCAAGCCCCGCACGGGTCAATAGTCGGGCCGCCCTGCCCGTCAATTCCAATGCAGTTCAACGCCTTGGCAATCAATCGCGCGGTTGACGTTTTCCCGACCCCGCGCACGCCAGTCATCAGGAATGCATGTGCAAGGCGGTCACGCTTTATGGCGTTACCCAAGGTTTGGACCATAGCGTCCTGCCCAATGAGTTCCGCAAATGTCTGTGGCCGATATTTGCGTGCCAAAACGCGGTATGCCGCGCCGCCAGTCGCCACGGGCGCGGCGGCGGGCTTAGCCAGTACAGGCAAATCCAGACCCAGCCCCAATGCATCATCAGGCATATCTGGGTCGCGTTCGGCGAATTCTGGGGTGTCGGAATCGGGCATTATCGTCATGTTAATGTGGTCATCGACCTTTGTCGAAGTCTTCTCAACCGAAACACGGGGAAAAGTAGGAGCCGAATGACCCGCAGCGAATTCGTTGTGGCTGCTTCCGTCAGGATCTGACCAGGTTGGCGAGTGCCACGTCCATCCGACTCCCACGCCGCATATGGCCGCGACGTTGCCGAAATGCAAGTGCAGGAACACAAAGCGATAAACGCCATTTTAACCGCAATGCGAAATATTAAATTCACCGTGATTCGTTAGCAACCATCCGTCACACAGGAATAAACGGTCATCAATAGCGCGTCATTGAGAACCATATCATATAAACGATACGAAGACGCAGCGCGCGAAGATCGCAGTGCCCCGCGCGTTTGCGTTAAAATCCCTGCTATCGTGCGTCCTTCGGGTTCATCGGGATACTCCGTGATTGTCCGAAATCTGTCGCTTTCCGGTGTCGCTTGCGAGGCGCTGACGGGGATGGCTGCGGGCACACAAGTGCGGCTAACTCTTCCCGGCCTTATGGCGGTTCAGGCCAAGGTCATTTGGAACGACGGTAATATTGTCGGGTGCGCATTCAGCACTATGCTGAACCCCGCCGCGCTTCAAAACATGTTAATGCGATTTCCTGCTTAGGCTTAGGCTTAGGCTTAGGCTTAGGCTTAAGCGTTACGCAAGTACCAGTCATAATCGATGCTCGGCACGTGGCCGAAATAGCGATCCTGTTCGACGCGCTTTACAATAGTAAACATGTCGACAAAACGGTCGCCGAGATATTCACGCATCAATTTGGAGCCGTGAAAGCGGTCAACCGCGGCAAACCAGTTGCTTGGCGGCTTGTCATCGCCTGATCCATCGCGGTCATAGCCATTGCCAACGACTGCCGGGCCTGGATCGATCTGATGCGTGATACCGTGGTGAATGCCAGACAATACGCCAGCAACCGCAAGATATGGGTTTGCATCCGCACCACAAGCGCGATGTTCCACATGGCGGCTTGATGCCGGCCCAGCGGGGATGCGGAAGGAAACGGTACGGTTGTTGACGCCCCATGTCGGTGCGACCGGCGCGTAGCTGTTCGCCTTAAACCGGCGGTAGCTATTGGCATGTGGCGCAAAGAGCGCGAAGCAGTCGCCAACACTCGCGATCATCCCACCAATGGCGTGACGCAACATTGCAGTGCCTTCCGGATTGTCTGAGGCAAATAGGTTGAGTCCTTCAGCATCGTTCATCGAGACGTGAATATGCATCCCTGAGCCGGCTTGTTCGGCAAATGGTTTCGCCATGAAAGTCGCCTCAAGACCGTGTGCTTGTGCCACTGCCTTGACCACACGCTTATACATGATGGCATCGTCGCATGCCCGCAGCACGTCGGGCTTGTAGCGCAAGGTCAACTCGCACTGACCGGGTGCAAATTCCGAAATCGCGGATTCAAGCGGCAGGCCTTGAATATCGCATGTTTCGTATAACTCGTCGAAGAAAGGACGAAAGTCGTCCAGTTCGCGCAAGCCATAGACTTCGACCATTTGTGGCGTTTCACTGCTATATTCTGGCCGCGCTGGGCGGATAGAACCATCACGCGCGCGCTTTGGATCCAACAAATAGAATTCTAGTTCAACCGCCAAGGCGGGCGTCAGCCCCATTTCGGCAAAACGGTCAACCACAAGACCAAGCACATGGCGCGGATCAAGATCATGTGGCTGGCCATCCAATTCATAAAAATCGACCATGAATTGTGCGGCATTGTCACCAGCCCAAGGCGTACGCACCAAAGTGCCAGGGATTGGCTTCATCGAACGGTCAGCGTCGCCATCTTCCCATACCAAGCCCGTTTCCTCGGTGTCTTGCCCAGTGATATCTACAACAGCAATGGAACCAGGGAAAAACCGTCCAATTTCATAGACTGACAAAACCTCATGCTGACGCAGACGTTTACCGCGGGGGACGCCGCCAAAATCGGTATAGATCATCTCAACGGAGTCGATGTCGGGATATGCCGCAAAAAAGGCCTCCGCTTCGCTCCGTGGCGCAATGATCGCTGATGATTTTGCCCGCTTGATTGTCATGATGATACTTTCGTAAGTCCTGATTTTCTTATGCTAATAGCTCAGTCAGCGCAGAGTTCAACTCTGCCGCAAGGCGGTCGACTTGCGCCGCTTGCGTCACCGGACTGACCAGCATCATATTGTGGAAAGGCGCAAGCAAGATACCGCGGTTGGCGAGATATAGATGGATAGTGCTTTCGAGTGCAGGGTCCATCACCGCCCGCGCTTCACTGCCATTGCGCGGCGGAATGGCGGAACAGACGAGTTCGATGCGCGCGCCAACATGGCTGACATGCCAATCGAGCGCATGGGTACCAATCACGCCATTGAGTTGCGCCACCAGCCTGTCTGCCATCGCGAGCATATGAGCATAAGCGTCGCGGGTGATGACCTGCCCCAACATAGCGTGCATGGCCGTAATCGCCAGCGCATTGGCCGATAAGGTCGTCCCAATTCCGCTATGCCCTGCTGGGCGTGACGCGTTCAGCGCCGCCATCCGTTTGGCGATCTCGTCCGTAAAGCCATATACAGCGCAAGGTACGCCGCCTCCGATAGATTTGCCGACCACCAATATGTCAGGCTTTGGGCCGTGCATATTGCTGTGCCCGCCATAGCCGGAGGAAATCGTGTGAGTTTCGTCAAGCACCAAGATTGTGCCGGTTTCATCACACAGCCTGCGCAATTCCCTCAGAAACCCCGGTGTATCGCGCACCATGCCGATATTGGTCATTAACGGTTCGGCCAATACGCAAGCAATGTCGCCACCGCGCAAAGCAGCGGCGAGCGCGTCCACATCGTTGAATTCGATTGCAACCGTCGTCGGCAGCAAATCTTGCACTTGGCCGATCAGGCTTGGTCGGTTGACCGCACGGCCATCGCGCAAGTCGACGAACACATCATCGACCGCGCCATGATAGCAGCCGTTGAAGATCAAAATCTTGTCGCGCCGAGTAATCCCGCGACACCAGCGAATAACGGCCCGGTTCGCTTCGCTTGCTGTAGTCGTCACTTGCCATTGTGGCAGTCCGAACATGCCGGCGAGCATAGACCCAAGCTCTGCACCCTTTGCGGTCGGCAACATATAGCTTAAGCCCTGCCCTGCCTGCACTGCTATAGCCTTGGCAAGCGGGGCGGGCGAGTGACCAAACATGCTCGCGGTATCGCCAAGACAGAAGTCATCAAAGACCTGCCCGTCGATACTCGTCAGGGTCGCTCCACAAGCCTCCTGAGCGACGATTGGGAACGGACTGGACCAATCGAGCATCCAATGGAAAGGGACGCCCTGAAACCATCCCTGGGCGCTTGTGGCGTGCGCCTTGGACTTTGGGTTTGCTGCAATGAAGCGCGCAATTTCGCGTTCGCGCATTGCTTCGATGGAAGCTCTTTCAATCACAAACGATCCATCAACGCCGAATAAAGCATCCCTGCAACATAGGTGGGTGTTCGCAGCAGCTTGCCACCCGGGAACGCTCGATGCGGGATTTTTTCAAAGAGGTTGAAATTGCGGCTATCGCCCTTCAACATTTCGGCCAAAACCTCACCTACAAGTGTCGTGAGCAACACACCCTGCCCCGAATAGCCATGCGCGAACAGCTTATTACCTTCACGACCAATGTGCGGCAGGCGGTTCACGGTGATTCCGACCGTACCGCCCCATGCATAATCGATACGCGTGTCCAACAATTGTGGGAACAGCTTCAGCATATAGGGTCGTACAAATGCAGCAATATCCTCCGGCGGCTTTGGCGTATATTTTTCGCCACCTGCAAAAAGCAGTCGGTTATCGGCAGACAAACGGAAATAGTTTAGGACGAACTTACTATCCGATACCGCTGCATTCGATGGAATAAGTGCACGCGCGCGCTCTTCACCCAGCGGCTCAGTCGCAATAATATAGTTCAATACCGGCATCGTATACCGACCCGCCTTGGGGGCCAGATCTCCAGTTTCTGCATCACAAGCCAGAAAGACATAGCGCGCTGTAACAGAACTAGAAATCGTGCGGACAACGACCTTTTCGCCTTCGGTGATTGAGGCAGCCCTGCTGCCTTCAAAAATTCTCGCCCCTGCACTCTTGGTTGCCCTCTTCAAACCGCGCGCATATTTTAAGGGATGAAGATGCCCCCCTTTGGGCACATAAACACCACCATGATATCCTGATACGTTTACATATCGATCGATATCTGTCGGCGCGACCAAGACTGCTTCGCCCACGCCAAGCAACCTGTCACTAAACGCCACCTCATTTTCCAAATAGGCAAAATCATTCTTCTTCGCAGCCAAATGGATATGACCATGCTGCAAATCGCAGTCGATATTATGGCGCTCAATCCGTGCGTGCACGCGATCCCGCGCCGACATTGCGAGGTGACAGAGTTGTTGCCCGACATCTTCACCAACCAGTTTGATCAGGTCCGTGGCAGCCATATTAAATCCGGGAATCATCTGCCCACCGTTTCGACCCGATGCTGCGAAGCCGATTTGCTCGCTCTCAAGTAAAACGACATCGAACCCCGCTTCAGCGCATGCCACCGCGGCTGATAAGCCAGTAAAGCCCCCACCGATGATGCAGATGTCGGCCTTTATGTCAGACATCAGCGGCGCATCGGCCGCGCATTCGCCTGCAGATGCTATATAATAACTATCATTTAAAGGATCGCGCATCAAACCCGCAGCAACAAATGCTCGCGCTCCCAGCTTGAGACGACGGACTGATAATTGAACAATTCATAGTCCTTAACGGCAAAGAAGATGTCAAAAAACTCTTCGCCAAGCAGATTGCGTACGGGCTTACAGGCGCTGAACCGGTCCAATGCGGCCTCCAACGTGCGGGGCAAAGTGCGCGCGCGGTTGTATGCGCTGCCGGTGATTGCCTTGGCTGGTACCATCCGTTCCACCATACCAATATAGCCGCATACCAAAGAAGCGGCCATCGCAAGATAGGGGTTGGAGTCCGCCCCCGGCAGACGGTTTTCGACGCGCCGGTTGGCCTTGTCCGAAATCGGCACGCGGAAACCGCAGCTTCGGTTGTCTTCGCCCCATTGGACGTTGATTGGCGCCGCGCTGTCGGGCCGCATCCGGCGGAAGCTATTCACATTGGGCGCCCAAAGCGGCGATATCTGCGGCATGAACTTTACAAGACCCGCTATATAACTGCGAAACAGCGCACTGTCCTTGCCATTGGCGTTGGAGAACAGGTTTCTGCCGGTTTCGGCATCAACCACCGACTGGTGAATATGCATTGCGCTGCCCGGCTGCCCGGCCATCGGGTTCGCCATGAAGGTCGCATAGACGCCATGCTGCTTCGCCACTGCGCGCACAGTGCGCTTAAAAAGAAACACTTGATCCGCCAGCTTCAGCGGGTCGCCATGGACAAAGTTCACTTCAAGCTGGGCCGCGCCCATTTCGTGGATCATCGTATCGATATCGAGGCCCATCAACTCACAATCATCATAGATGTGGTCAATGATATCCTCATATTCGTTCATCGCCTCCAGCCCATAAGGCTGGCTTGCCGTTTCCGCACGCCCGCTTGAGCCCGTTGGAGGCACCAACGGAAAGTCAGGATCCACATTTTGGCTGACAAGGTAAAATTCAACCTCAGGCGCCATAATCGGCTTCCACCCACGCTCCGCATACATGTTCAATACTTTTTTCAATATTGTACGCGGGGCAATTTCCACCTCGGTTCCGTCGCCATGCAAAACGTCAGCGATCACGAAAGCTGTCGGAGATTTGAAACCCGGGGCGACGCAAATCGTATCGGGGTCGGCAATCAGGATTTTGTCCGGGTCCTTGTCCCAAATGTCAGCAATGTCTTCGGGGTAATGGCCATCAATGGTACAGATAAAAACACTACCTGGGATGCGCAGCGATTTGTCACGGACCGACGATAGGAATTTTTTGGCCGGTAAAACCTTGCCCCGCTGCACCCCGTTTATGTCGGGCACAATGCACTCAACCTCATCGATTTTGTGCTCAGCGATCCAGTTCGCAAGATTGACGGACATTGTTTTTCACCAGTTTTTTGTAAGCCTGATAAGCGCATGCCGGACTTGAAAGGTCAAGCCCGGCATGTGTCTATACCAAATTGGGCCACGTTTTTGTCGACCCAAGACGCCTAATTTAGGTTCAGAAGCCGTAGCTTAGTGAAAACATTACGCCGGCTGCGCTGTCCTTAACCGCAAAGGTCGTCTTGCGGTTCGTGTCCACATAGGATGCACCAACGGTGAAGCCGGCGACAGCAGCGGTCAACCCAAGTGACCAATCCAACTTCTGGCTGCCCGCGCTGAACGCGCCGTCTTCAAGGCCAACAGATCCCACGATCGAAATCGGTGAATTTGGAATAGCAACGGCTGCGTTGGTGGCGACATAAATATTGTCGTTATTGCCCGTGTTATTCTGGCTTGGAACATAGCTTAGCTGCGCACCGACAGATGCGGGACCGACGGATGTACCGAGCTTTCCAGTGAACTCGACATAGTTGAAGCTTGATACACCAGGATAGACATAATAGGTCGCACCGATATCATAAGTCACAGCATCCCCGCCGGCAAAGCCAGCATACAAATCAACTTCGACATCATCGCCCGAGTTTTCTGCCAGGTTGGAACCCCAAACACCCGCATAGAGACCCGACTCATGCTTGACAGTCAGGTAAGGCTGGAACGCGAAATCCTTATCGGAAAGCGAGACGCCACGGAAACGATAGTCGGAAACGATAGCAGCGCCCCCGGTTACGGTGATTGGGCCCGCGGCCTCTTCCTGCGCGAATGCAGGCACTGACATGGTCAGAGCGCTCATGGCGACGCTGATGCTTGCTAGTTTCAAAATGGAATTACGCATAATATTACCCCTTCTTAGGTACATTTGAACCGAAGCCGAAAACCTACGCATTGCGCTGCTTTCGGCAGATACCGTTCTCATCCCGCTTAATCTGGTTGCCCGCGCAAAATTTCATTTATTTTTAATTGCGTTTTATTGTGCAGATGCACACAAACATCAAAGCGCGATCCGAGCAAGCATTTTTGTGTCAACGTCGCTGTGCTTTTCAAGCCATGTGACAAAACCGCCACAGTCTTGCGTCAGGTATGGATTAGCGATCTGCCAAAGCCCGCCTAGTTACGGAACGTCGCGCATGCCGTCCATAGGCCCTTTGCGTGCAGCACGGGCCAGCTTCGCACATTTATGGATGAAACAGGCGCGGCGGAACGGTGCGGTTCACTACCTCTCGCAACGCAAAGGCTGTTTCGATGCGAGCGACTCTGGGCAGACGCGCAATTTCCTGCCGATGGATTATTTCATAATCTTCAATGGAAGCTGCGCGCACCACCAACAAATAGTCATTTCGTCCGCTCATCAGGTGGCACCGAATGGTAGACGGGCTGTTCGCAACAGCGGCTTCAAACGCGGCCATTGCCTCTTCGCTTTGGCTATCTAGCGTGATCGTGACCATGACTGTCGCGGAAAGCCCGAGCTTGCGTAAATTCACGTCGGCGCGATAGCCACGCAATATGCCTTCGTCTTCCAAGGCTTTTTGCCGGCGCGCCGCGGCACTCGGTGATAGGCCTGCCGCTTCACCCAACTCCATCTGAGTCGCGCGGCCATTTGCTACTAAAGCGCCAATTAACTTACGGTCAGCTCGATCAAGTTGCATATTATCTCTATTTTTCTTTAAAAATACGACGAATATATGCACTAATCCGGTGAATAAGTCGAATCTTTGCGGAGAATCGACGGGGCGACAATGCTATTTTTGCGTTAGACATATTTTCTGGAGCAAAAATCATGCGTGTTGGTGACC
>NZ_JARXAI010000009.1 GCF_029865925.1 Sphingorhabdus sp. | reverse complement strand
CCGGTAACAAACTTCGTTTGCGGCATCGCGCCTTCAGAAGAATCGACCAAAAGGATGACGCCGTCGACCATCGACAAGATGCGTTCAACTTCGCCGCCAAAGTCTGCGTGACCCGGTGTATCAACGATGTTGATGCGGGTTTTTTCACCCTTGTGATCATCCCACTCTACCGATGTGCACTTGGCAAGAATGGTGATGCCGCGTTCTTTTTCGAGGTCGTTTGAATCCATTGCGCGCTCTTCAATGCGCTGGTTGTCGCGGAATGTACCAGACTGACGGAACAGTTGGTCAACGAGGGTGGTTTTGCCGTGATCGACGTGCGCGATAATGGCGATGTTACGCAATGACATTTGGAAATGGGCCTTTTGGAAGGTCTTCATAGCAGCCACACGCCACCAGATTCTCGCGCGCCACTAACGCAATATCCGCTGCAGCGCAACATCGCTGGTGTTGCAATACGCGATTGCAACGGTCAAAGCGCTCGGATGTTCGCTCGTATCTTCGCTGATCGCTTTGTCCTTTTGTTACTCGCCACGATATTGCTGGCGAGTTTTATACCCGTGCGCGGTCAGGCGGCGGAGGTTGCGTCGCTTATCTCGGCGGCGGCGATATTCCTTTTGTTTTTCCTGAACGGCGTGCGTTTGCCGCGTCATGAAGTTGTTAGTGGTGTGCGCAATTGGCAGTTGCAGGGTGCCATTTTCCTGTTCGTATTTGGCGTGATGTCTGCTGCGGGCTTGGCCATGTCACATATTTTTGACAATATATTGCCGCCGATACTTGCTTTGGGATTGCTGTTTACGGGAATATTGCCCTCGACCGTTCAATCAGCGGCTGCTTATTGCGCGCTGGCCCGTGGCAATGTCGCGGCGTCCGTTGTTGCTGCAGCTTTGGTCAACTTGATCGGCGTTGTGATCTCGCCTTTGCTGTTTGCGCTGCTGGCGCATGAGGGGGAGGCGACCGTCTCTGGCCAAGCCGTCGGCCGCATTGCACTCATCCTCCTTTTGCCCTTTGCGCTGGGCCAAATGGCGCAACGTTGGTGCAAGCCATGGGTTGATGCGCACAAGGACCTGGCCACGTGGATGGACCGCATATCAATTGCTATCGCGGTCTATGTAGCGTTTTCAGGCGCAGTTGTTGCAGGTATCTGGAGCATTGTGCGCGGCGATGAATTGGCTTGGTTGGCGCTTGCTGTGTCGGGCATGCTGCTGATTGGCTTTGGCGGCGCCTGGGCATTGGGTGGGGTTATGAAGCTTCCACGCGGTGACCGGATTACGATGCTGTTTTCCGGCGGGCAGAAAAGCATCGCAATCGGCGCACCGCTCGCCGCGACGATATTTCCGCCAGCGATTGCCGGCATGGTGCTGCTGCCGACGCTTATATATCATATGGCGCAACTGATCTTGTCAGCGCCACTCGCCACGCATTTAGCACGAGATTAGAGGCTGCGTAATGCCTCAGACGGTCGGGCAGCCAAAATCGGTAATGATCCGCCGATGCCAAGAATAAAGGTCAATCCAGCGCCGCCAATGAGCGTGAGCGCCAAAATCGAATAGTCCGGCACGAAGCTGAAATCGAAGATTTGGACCACAACATAATAAGCCGCCAACATGCCAAGTAACAGCGACACCAGGCCCAACACGACCGCCAATATGCCATATTCAAGTGCCTGAGCGCCCAAAATCTGCCATCTTGTGCTGCCCAACATTTTCATGATGACGCTGTCGTAAATGCGCGACTGCCGCGCGGCGGCGATTGCACCCACAAGCACCGCAATACCAGCCAAGATAGCGATGGACGCTGCTGCGGCAATCGCCTGCGCCATTTGGGTTAACAGAACCGTGATCTGTGCTGTAACTTCCCCAACCTCAATCAAAGACGAGGAAGGGAAGGTCGGCGGGATCGATTTTGCCAATATGCGCTCCGCCGGTTTTGACACCGTCAACGTCGCCACCATGTTGTGCGGCGCGGCGTCAAGGCTTCCCGGCGAAAACACCATGACATAATTCAGGCCGAAATTGTCCCATTTGACAGTGCGCAAGGATGCTATTTGGGCGGGAACTTCGACACCAAGCAAGCTGATGGTCAGGCTATCCCCAACCCCGATGCCCAATGTTTTGGCCACTTCGGCCTCAAGGCTAACCAATGCCGGGCCGCTGTAATCGGCGGGCCACCATTGCCCCGCCACGATCTCGCTGCCCTTGGGCAATGCACTGCTATAGGTCAGACCGCGATCACCGTTCAGGACCCATGCGCCTTCGGGCAGTTCCTCCAGCTGGTCAACGCGCTGTCCGCCATATTCGATGATAGTGCCGCGTAAGGCGGGTATCATGTTGATGGTGGCTTTAGGATCGGCTTCTTTGACCATCTGTGTGAATTGGGCTGCACCTTCACGCGGGATGTCCAGTGCGAAGAAGCTCGGCGCGCGGTCGGGAACGCTATTCTTAATCTCGTTGTTAATGCTCGTTTGGATGGCAGCGAGCGTCACAAATAAGGTGAGCCCAAGCCCAAGCGCCACCACCAATGCCTGAGTCTGCGCGCCGGGGCGATGCAGGTTTGCAAGCGCCAGACGCGGCAGCGGTGCCGTGGGCCGAGGGATACGCACGGCCATCGCACGCAGCAGCCACGCAATTACGGTAAGCAACAGCAACAATCCAAAGGCCGCGCCGATAAATGCCAGCGAGAATAAAGGCTCCCGCGCGGTAAGCACCGCGAGCGCAATGATGGCGATGATCGCGGACACGACCCAAGCCGCGCCGCGCCGGTTGATGCGGGCATTGCCTTCCACAATCGCGCGGAATAGGCCCGCCGCCGGCACTGTGCGTGCGCGGGCCAAAGGGGGAAGGGCAAAGGCAATGGCGATTAACAGGCCGTAGATCGCGCTGACGAGCAACGGCAAGGGATGCAGGTTAAAGCCCGGTGCGACCGGCAAAATGTCGCCAGCAACCCAGCCAATGACCGAAGGCATGACACTGCCCACCGAAAGGCCAGCGATAACCGCACCTGCGGCAACAGCCAGGATTTGGAGCATATAGATGCGGAATATTGTCCCGCTGTCGGCGCCTGTCACTTTCAGCGTGGCAATGCTTGCGCGCTTGCTTGCGAGGTAACTGCTCACGCCATTGCCGACGCCAATGCCTGCAATGACCAATGCGGCAAGGCCAACCAACGTCAGGAACTGGCCCATACGTTCAATAAAGCGCCTTGTGCTGGGTGTTCCGTTGGAGCGATCCGTAATGTCCCAGCCCGCCGAGGGGAACTGCGCCTCAAGCGCCTTTGCGACGGCGGCGGCGTCTTCGTTTACGGATAATTTAATGCGGTACTTCGCCTCATACATGCTGCCCGGTTGGATCAAAGCGGTGTCCGGTAACGAGGCCATGTTGATGATGGCAACTGGACCAAGCGTGAAGCCTTCGCCTAAACGGTCAGGTTCTTGGTCAATAATACCCAATACCTTGAACCGTTCGTCGCCAAAACGGATGGTACCACCGATTTTAATGTCGAGCCGTTCCGACAAGGTTGGTCCGATGTAAATTTCGCCTTTGGCTGGTGCCCTGACGCTGCCGCCCCCACCCAAGGTTAAAGCGCCATAATGGGGATAGATACTGTCTACGGCCTTTAATTCGGCGAGCAGGCTGTCTCCGCCCGCTTCACCAGCAATGGCCATCGCGCGCAACCGGACGGTTTGGGAGACTTGGCCAGCTTTGCGCATTGCCGCCATTTCGGCTTGCGTCGCTTCACGTTGTGCGATGCCGATTTCGACGTCGCCGCCAAGAATGGTCTGGCCACGCCGCGACAGTTCATCGGCTATGCCAGCGGTCAGGCTGCCAATGGCTGCGAGGGTCGCCACGCCCAAAAACAAGCAAATCGCAAGCAAACGTAGCCCGCGAATATGTGCGGACAAATCACGACGCGATATACGCCAAATGGCAGCGAGCGGCAGGCTCAAGCCGCGCTCTCCACGACATGGCCGTCCTGCATGGAGATTACGCGGTCACATTTGCGTGCAAGTTCGGGGTCATGCGTGATGATCAATAATGTCGCGCCCAAGGCGGCGCGGCGGGCGAACAATAGGTCGATAATCGACGTGCCGGTCGACCCATCCAGATTGCCCGTCGGTTCATCCGCAAAGATGATCTTTGGCCCAGCGGCCATTGCGCGGGCAATGGCGACGCGTTGTTGTTCGCCGCCGGATAATTGCGATGGATAATGCGTCAGACGATGGCCAAGCCCAACGGCTTCAAGTTCACTTTGCGCCCGCCCAAAAGGGTCTTCGAGACCAGCTAACTCCAACGGGATGGCCACATTCTCAAGCGCCGTCATTGTCGGCAGCAAATGAAATGCCTGCAACACAATACCAATGCGTCCGCGGCGCGCGCGCGCGAGTTCGTCTTCATCCAACTTGGTGAAATCAAGGCCATCGACCAGCACAGTTCCACCGCTTGCCTGCTCCAACCCGGCGAGTACCGCCATCAGTGACGATTTGCCTGACCCCGATGGCCCAAGCAATGCCACACTGCTGTCATAGGGCACCTCAAGGTCTACCCCGCGTAAAATCGACACCGATGCGTCGTTGCTGCCAAGGCTAAGGGTGACATTTGCCGCGCGGATTGCCATATCCACTTTGTTATTGACCGGAGCGTGCAAGGAAAAATCCTTATGAAAAGTTTTTGGCTATATGGTGCGTTATGTGTCGCAATCCAAGGGCTGTCGGGATGCGGGTCTAATCCTTTAGTAGAAACCAAGACCGAAGTGACTCATAGCACCAAGGTCGCGCAATATGATCGGCTGGTCGTCGCGTTCGGCGACAGCCTTTACGCCGGATACCGCCTTGCCCCTGGCGAGGGGCTTGCGCCGCAGTTGCAGGCCGCGTTGCAGGCAGCAGGCATTAACGCGCGCGTTCATAATGCTGGCGTGTCCGGTGATACCACGGCAGCCGGAAAAGCCCGGCTCGCCTTCGTGCTCGATAATCTCGACCGAAAGCCTGATCTCGTTGTGCTTGGCCTGGGTGGCAACGACATGTTGCGGGGGATTAAGCCCACAGAAACCAAAACAAACATGACGACGATGATGGACGAATTGAAACGGCGCGGTATTCCGGTTGTGCTCACCGGCATGCTGGCTTCGCCCAACATGGGTCAGGATTATGGAAAATCTTTCAATGGAATATTTCCCGCATTGTCGAAACAATATGACGCAAAGCTCTACCCGTTTTTCCTCGACGGCGTGGTGACGGACGCGGCATTGATGCTGCCGGACAACATTCATCCCAATGCCAAGGGCGTAACGCGGGTTGTCGAAGGATTATCGCCGCTGGTAGAAGCTGCTTTGCAGGATAACAAAGAAGCTGTATTAGAAAAATAATACAGTTGGGGATAGAAGTGCTTGAAATGGTCGGGCACTGGTTCCATCTGTTGTAATATTTAAGGACTGAGGGATTTTTGGCCATGTCGACTGAAACCGCAACCCAGACATTTCAAGAGCTGAAGCTTACCCCGCCAGATCCCGTGCCCACCGTTGCCCCGCAACAGGCAATGGGGCTGGTTCCAGTGACCGATGAGCAGCAAAGCAAGCTTGCGCAGCGTGTAGAGGCTTATGTCGCCGATTTGGTCGCACAGGACGTTAACAGCCCTGAATTTGGCAAGCGGGTCGACCAATTAACAAATATGGGCCGCAAGGAGATTATGGAAGCATCGGCACAGTCGAACCGCTTCTTGGATAAACCTATCCGCCGGATGGATGCCGACTCTGGTGTTGGCGCGGACCTTGCCGAATTGCGCCGCGTTGTCGAAGATCTCGACCCTTCAAAAAAGGGTAATCTTATGACCAATCAGAAGCTGTTTGGCATCATTCCTTTTGGCAACAAATTGCGTAATTATTTCGACAGCTACCAAAGTTCGCAAACGCATATCGGATCGATCCTCGGTCGGCTTGGCAATGGCAAAGATGAGCTATTGATGGATAACGCCGCGATTGATGTGGAACGGCAAAATCTGTGGGTTGCGATGGGCAAGCTTGAACAGATGATTATAATGTCCAAGCAGCTTGATACAAAGCTTGAGGACAAGGCCGGCGAGCTTGAGCTGTCCGATCCAGCAAAATCGCGGGCAATTAAGGAAAGCGCTTTATTTTATGTGCGTCAGCGCACGCAGGATTTGCTGACGCAAATGGCGGTGACAGTGCAAGGCTATCTCGCGCTTGATCTGGTGAAGAAGAACAATGTCGAGTTGGTCAAGGGCGTGGACCGCGCGTCGACAACGACGGTTGGTGCGTTGCGAACAGCTGTGACTGTCGCGCAGGCTATGACCAATCAGAAGCTTGTGCTGGACCAGATTACGGCGCTGAACACCACGACCGCCAATATCATCGACAGCACTGGCCAGTTGCTGCGCGACAACACCGCGCGGATTCATGAACAGGCGGCCGGTGCGAGTATTCCATTGGAAACCTTAAGCCGAGCGTTCCAGAATATTTACGACACTATGGACGCCATCGACACGTTCAAGCTGAAGGCGTTGGACAGCATGAAGCAAACGTCCGAAGCGCTGGAAAAAGAAGTCGAAAAGTCCAAAGGCTATATTGCCCGCGCCGAAGGTCAGGCCCAAGCGGTCGAGGCAACGCAGGGCAGCGGTTTGCTCGCGGCGTTGGAGGCGTAACCGTCTTCGTCGTACAAGGTAAAATATGAACAATCCAGCATCCAACGCAAATGAAACCCTAACCGCTGCAGCTCGGTCGCTGCGCAATGTGCGTATGATGCCCATAGGCTCGAAGTCGCAGGCGCTGCGCCGCGCGCATTACTGGGGGAAACTCAGCAAGGCCGTGATCGCGGTCGGTGCCGTTATGATCGGTGCCGGAATTGTCGGTGCAATCATCGACGGTATTGGCTTTTGGGGTGTGATGATCACCGTGATTGTTGGCGCCGCAGCAGCCTATCTAATGATGCGCTATCCCGAATTGCCAATGCCCACGATCGAAAGTCTGCGCCAAACCGATCTCGCGACTTTAGCCGGTAAGACCGAAATCTGGCTTGAGGCTCAGCGATCCGCTTTGCCAGCGCCAGCGGTAACGTTGATGCAGGACATCGGTTTGCGGCTGGACCAGCTTGCGCCGCAGTTGCAGACATTAGACGAAAACGACCCCGCGGCGCGCGAAGTGCGCAAGCTGGTGGGGGAGCATCTGCCTGAGCTGATCAACGGATATAAGAAAATTCCCGACAGCCTGAAAAACAAGGAATATGCGGGTAAAACGCCAGTACAGC
>NZ_JARXAI010000039.1 GCF_029865925.1 Sphingorhabdus sp. | reverse complement strand
GGCCTATCTTGATAGTTTGAGCTATATTGGTGTCCGTTACCCCGCAGAAGCGGTGTCGGTTCTTGACGAAGGTTTCGATAAGGGTGTGATCTCGCGCAAAAACGTGACCTTTAGCGAGCGTTACAACGAAGCCAAATCGCGGCTTGCGGAGGACACACGCACATTGCCTGGCACGATAGCCCCTGCAAAAGCCAGTCCGAAACCGATGCTGGCGTCGCTAACTGCAGACTCGTTTTTCTCACACAAGGATTACAAGACGGCCAAGGAGTTGTATGAATCGGCGTTGGGTAAAGGAGCCGTTCTCGACAAGGATGGCGGCGACCAGACCGACCGCACGCGCTTTCGTCTCGCAATGTCTAAAGCAATGTTGGGCGATTATGCCGGCGCGAAGGCTGATTTTGCGATGATCAATAACCCCAACCGCAAGGCAATTGCCGAATATTGGAACATGTATATCGACCAATTGTCTAAGCCTGCCGCTGCAGCTGTTTCCGCTGCCCCCGCGACCTGAACTATAAAACAACAACAAAAAAAGGGCCTGCGCAATCGGGCCCTTTTTTATGCCTGCGGAATAGGAACGCCGGGCTGGTCTTTAGCGGTGCGGATCGTTAGTGATGTTTTGACGCTGCTGACATTTGGCGCTGACGTCAGTTTTGATGTCAGAAATTCTTGAAATGACTGCAGATCGCGGGCGACAATCTTCAAGATAAAATCAATTTCACCGTTGAGCATATGGCATTCGCGCACATCGGGCAGCGCCCTGACATGCTCTTCAAATGCCTTCAAATCCTCCTCGGCCTGACTTTTGAGGCTGACCATCGCGAACACAGTGATGGTATAGCCCAGAGCACCTGCGTCCACGTCGGCATGGTAAGATTTGATTGTGCCGGATTGTTCAAGCGCGCGCATGCGACGAAGGCATGGCGGCGCCGTCAAACCTACCTTTGTCGCGAGTTCCACATTGGTAATGCGACCATTCGCCTGCAATTCTGCCAAAAGCTTCATATCTATCGCGTCAAGGTTCGTATTGGCCATAATTTTGTAATTTCCGTCTCTATTATGACCCGTGCTTATAATATAATTATAGCGGATTGCAATTGTCCCATAGTGTGATGGACCAAAATTGATGCTTTCGTGTTGCTGACAACAGGCTGCCGCCGCAAAATTACGCGAATATCCCAGCAGGAAGCGCTGAACATTGCGTGAGACGGATAACAAAGGCGTTCGCCGACACATTTGGTAATTTTAACGCGCATGTCTGTTGTAGAACGATGGTCCTCCCGGTTGCTGTTCGCGATTGTCGTTTGCTCCGCTTCCAAGCCACATGAGCGGCTTTGCGTCAGGCTTAAGCAAGACATCCAAGATTTACGAAATATGGGTGTCCGCGCAAGGATTGGGGCCGAAATCAAATCTACCAGCCAAATTACGTCATTTAGGTAACATAAAGGCTTGCCTATTCTGCCAAAGTTCGGCTATCGGCCCGCAGGTAGTTGGCGAGCCGGTTAGGGCCTGTAGCTCAGTTGGTTAGAGCTGGCCGCTCATAACGGCTAGGTCGGGGGTTCGAGTCCCTCCGGGCCCACCACCTTCGCATCGCGAAGATGGCAGGTAGCCAGCGGCGAGGACATTGTTATACCAGTGATCCCATGTCGGGGAGTAGCGCAGCCTGGTAGCGCATCTGGTTTGGGACCAGAGGGTCGCAGGTTCGAATCCTGTCTCCCCGACCATTTCTTGAAAATTTCTGGGCAGATTGTCAACGAAGCTGCAAAATGTGCTGCCCTAGCTTGAATGCGCGAAATCGCACATTTCTCTCTCGTTCGGATTGTTATGCAAAAATGCGCATGATAGAAAAGCGAAGACCTTTGGCGAAAAGGGGCTTTCCCGATCTATTGGACGGCTGCCAAACGGCAGATCGCAGACTGGCGCAGGGGCCTTGGCGCGCTCTTATCCGATCAGGCCGCCTTAGCAGCAGCACTGTCTGACCAGACACTCCTGCCTGAGTTCCGCCGGGTATGCCCATTGGCTGATGTCTCGACCGCTTTAGATTTAGTCAGTCTCTAGCCAACGAAGGCGCGCTCAAGCACATAAGTGCCAGGGTGTGAATGGGCGCCTTCGACAAAACCAAGGGCTTCAAGCTGCGCGCCTGTTTCCTTGATCATTGCCATGCTACCGCACAGCATGACGCGGTCTGTGGCGGGATCTAGCGGATAGTCCCCGCACGCAATACGGTCCGTAATACGACGATTTTCGTTGGTCCAAGTGGGGCATTTCGTCACGGACTGATCATAGGTCAGTTGCAGCTTGGCTTCATCTGCAACTAAGGGGTCGCTCGCCAATTTGCTTTCAAGCAGATCGCGGTAAGCCAAATCTTCGACTTGCCGGACCGTATGCTGAACGGTGATATGTTCAAAGCGTTCGTAGACACTCGGGTCGCGGATGATCGAAATCCAGGGAGCAAGGCCTGTTCCGGTCCCAATCATATGTAAGCGTTTGCCGGGGATCAGCGCATCCATAGTCAACGTGCCCGTTGGCTTTTCTCCCAACAATATCTCATCACCGGGTTTGATTTTGTATAGGTGGCTCGTGAGCGGACCGTCGGGAATAATGATGCTCAAAAACTCAAGCGATTCTTCCCAAAAAGGCGATACGATTGAATATGCACGCAAAAGTGGCTTGCCGTTGACCATCAGGCCAAGCATCACAAATTGACCGCTGACAAAGCGGAAAGATGTTGGCCGCTCCACGGAAAACGAAAATAGCCCCGTGTTCCAGTGATGTGTGGTCAAAACTTTAACCGTATTAAACGCCATGATATCCGTTCCATAATTGGGCGCCAATTGGACGCAGGAAGGCCCTTTGCATAATAAACATTTCTTTCCCACGAAAAAGTCAGCCTTCATCCGGTATGCCATGACAACTGCGTCGACTTATTGAGGCAAATATTCTAACGATATCTCATGGACTCACTTGATATCGCTTTTGCCGAAGCCCGCCGTTACCGTGCCTCATTGGACACACGGCCTGTTGCCTCATGGGGTACGCCGGATGACATGCGGTCAATATTGCCGTCACATTTTCCGGAACACGGAATGCCAGCAAATGACGTTGTGCGCGCCATCGCGGCAGCGGCAGAACCGGGGTTAACCGCCAATGCCAGTGGCAGGTTCTTTGCATGGGTAAAGGGAGGCGCTTTACCCGCCGCATTGGCGACCGACATCATGTGTTCGGCGTGGGACCAAAATGCGGTGTTGGCGTCAACAAGCCCAGCGGGCGCCGTGCTTGAGGAGGTCGCCGGCCAATATCTTTTGGAGGCGCTGGGGCTGCCTTCAGACGCCAGCTATGCCTTTGTGACGGGTTGCCAGATGGCCCACACTACCGCGCTGGCTGCGGCGCGCCATGGCGTGCTTGCGCGGCAGGGATGGGATGTTGAAGCCAAGGGGCTTCAGCGTAGCCCGGCCATTCGCATATTGGCCAACGCCCACCATCATTCGTCGGTAACGCGCTCCTTGCGCCTTCTTGGCTTAGGCAGTGCATGCATTGAACCATTGGGTGGTAAGACCCCCGGCAAGGTCGATGCCGACGTGCTGCAAGCTGCATTGGCGCAGGCCCCTGATGCGCCGACTATTGTGATCCTGAATGCAGGCGACCTCAACATTGGTGCATGCGATGATTTTGAGGTTCTTTGTCCCATTGCACAAGCCAGTGGCGCCTGGGTGCATGTCGATGGTGCCTTTGGCTTGTGGGCGAATGCAAGCACGCGTCTTGCACCTCTGGTGAAGGGCATAGCTCTAGCTAATAGCTGGGCGACCGACGGGCATAAGTGGCTGAATACCCCCTATGACTGCGGGATGGCGATCACTCGGGACCCGCAGGCGCACAGTGCCGCCATGCGGATGACTGCAGCTTATTTGAGCAGCGGTGGTCCAGTGCGTGACCCAATGGATTTTACGCCGGAAATGTCGCGGCGTGCACGATCATTGCCGACGCTTGCGGCATTGATGGAGCTCGGCCGTGATGGGCTCGCGGCAATGGTGGACCGTTGCTGCGACCATGCAGTCGCGATCTATGATGGCATAGCGGCCTTGGACGGCGCAACCGGCATCGCGCGTCCGACCATGAACCAAGGGCTCATCCGGTTTGATGCTAATAACGGTAACAATATCAGCGATGCTGTGATCGCCGCAGTTAACGCCAGCGGCGAAGCGTTTTTAAGTGGTGGCACGTGGAACGCAGAACGGGTTATGCGGATTAGCGTCTGTGGATGGAACACCAGCGCTAATGACGTTGTGCGCACTGTGGCTGCCGCGGGTAAGGCGCTGTCGCAGTTAAAACAGCACGCAGACTAAACAGCCTTAACCATGTTGCGATGATGGCGACCCTGACAAAAAACGGCGGCTAAGGTGAGCGCGGGAACATAAACGCGCCTTGCCTGTTATCATATCGGACACACCGCCTGCAAATCCTCCCGTTTTTAGTTCGGTGTGTCGTACCTTCCAAATCTCAGGGGCATATTCTGTGGCGCAATACACGCCGCGCAGTTGATATGCGTAAAGATCTAAGCGGCCAGAGCTTCGGCCGTTTCAGAGCGGGTAATGCCGTTCACAAACTGGTCAGTGCATGCATCCCAGCAAAACGACGCGCCATAGTGTGCGGCGTCCGCTCGATCCAGCTTCAGTGCATCTTGTATGGCTTGCGACAAATCTGCGTTCAGTGAGCCAATAGGCCGTTTTAACTCCCTGTTGGGGCCGAGGCCCTCTGCGCCAATTATATCCAGCGGCCCTTGCACCGGATAGCCTGCTACCGGTGTCCCACAGGCCAATGCCTCCAATATGACGAGGCCAAACGTGTCGGTCTTGCTTGGAAAAACAAAGACGTCAGCGGATGCGTAGATGCTCGCAAGTTCTGCGCCTTGGCGCGTTCCTAGGAAAAGGGCGTCAGGATACTTTGCTTCCAGCGCCGCGCGGGCAGGGCCATCGCCGACGACCACTTTTGTTCCCGGTACACCTGCGTCCAAAAATGCCTCCAGATTCTTCTCAACGGCAACCCGGCCAACCGACAATAATATCGGTTTTGCAATATCTTGCAGGGCCGGATGCTTGGTTTGCCGGGCATGAAAGATGTCGTGGTCAATGCCGCGTGACCACAATTGCGTCGGGTGTATGCCGCGACTTTCAAGTTCATCACGCAAACTTTGTGTCGCAGTAAGAACTGCGCGGGACCCCTTGTGAAATCTGCGCATGATCGGCCAGATGAGGTCAGGCGAGAGATTTGTGCGCGCTGCGACATATTCTGGAAACCGCGTATGGAACGCTGTTGTGAAGGGCACTTTATGCTTAAGACACCACGCCCGCGCGCTCCAACCGATTGGACCTTCAGTGGAAATATGAACAAGGTCTGGTTTGAATGCGCCCAGCACCTTGCGTAAGCGGAAACGCGGGGCGAGAGCCAAGCGTATTTCGGGGTAACCCGGACAAGCAATGGTGGTAAACCGATCAGGCGATATAACTTCAATCTTATGCCCGCGAGCCTTTAAGCGGCGTGTAGTCTCGTTCAGGGTACGCACAACACCGTTGACTTGCGGGGCCCAAGCGTCGGTTGCGATGGCCAGCCTCATGCTGCAACCGTCGCATTTTTTGCCGCATTATCACGCACACGCGCTGCCCAGTCGATGATGGACATAGTCCCATCTCTCGCTTCGGTTAGCGCGGTGCAGCTTTCGACCCAATCACCGTCATTATAATACGTAATCTTGTCGAACTGCCGTATTTCTGCGCAATGAATATGGCCGCAGACTACGCCCTGCACGCCACGCTGCAGAGCTTCGCGCGCGACAACTTCTTCATATTTACCAACATATTGCACAGCATTTTTAACACGCTTTTTCAAATAAGAAGATAGCGACCAATAAGGGAGGTTAAACCTGCGACGCACCACATTGAGAACAATATTGGCTTTAAGCAGCAATGTGTAAGCCTGATCCCCTAAGAACGCGAGCCAGCGAGCGTAAAGAACAATGCCGTCAAAGGCATCACCATGGGTGACAAGCAACGATTTGCCATCGGCAGTGGTGTGTATGGCTTCTAGCTGCACTTCGATGCCGCCAAAGCTAAGCCCCGCATAATCGCGGAACATCTCATCATGATTGCCGGGAATGTAAATAACCCGCGTACCGCGATGCGCCATTTTCAAGAGCCGCCGGATGACTTCATTATGTTGGTCTGGCCAATACCAGCCCTTACGCAGGCGCCAGCCATCGACGATGTCACCTACGAGATACAGTGTTTCACATTCGATCGAGTGCAAAAAATCACTGAGCAGTCCGGCCTGACAACCGGCTGTGCCAAGGTGCACGTCGGATATCCAGACTGTGCGGAACTTCATCTTCGGCTGATAGCTTCGCGGCTCAGGTTTATCGAACCAAGTAGGAAGCTTTGGTACTATTTTGTCCCGCTCAATAAGCTGACTTGTATCAACATCTGAGCCACTAAATGATGTATCTTTCATCTGCTTCTACCCCCACCAGATGTGTTGGGCATAGCTGATTCGTTGGTCAGGCACGTGGCAGATAGATGACAGTTTTCTTTCCATCGATTACGCCTTTGTTCTTTTATTTCAGAGCAGCTACTTCTGCATGAGGCAGGGTCAGACCCATGGCCCGTGGCAGCGTCGGCGCGATAGCAAGTTTGTAGCACGCGCTTTTGGTGCAGTAAGTGACGGTGTTATGCGGTTATCATGTGATTTTGATAGCAGTTATAAGTACAAAATATTTTGACTGTTACTGCCAACAATCACTCCGTCTGATAAAAGTTACAGTTATGTGACAATTATATTGCATATATGTCATATAACTGTAACATAGCGGAAGAGACAGAGGAGATGATCTATGAAACTGTTATTAGTCAGCGCTTTAATCGCGGGTACTATAGGTAGTATGGGTACTGCGGTGCACGCGTCGCCAAATATGATGGGCGAGATTGCGTATCCAAAAGAATCCATAGGCTATGAGGCCCTCATGCGCGGTGATAATGAGCGTGCAGTCTTCCAAATCATGGCGAATGAACAAGTTAGTAGTGGTGATCCGGCAAAATTACTGAACCTTGGCCGTGCCTATGCGCGCATGGGGCGCACTGACGATGCTGCAAAGATGTTTAAAGCTGTCCTTGAGAGCCGCGACAGCGTAGACTTGGTTCTAGCAGATGGCAGCGTGATGAATTCGAAGGTTGCGGCACGTAAGGCCTATGCGAGTTTGCTAAGGCGCGTTGCTGCACGTTAAGACGCCGTAATCTGTTTTTAAGTTACTGAAGCCATAATAAGGCGGGCCTAACGGCTCGCCTTTTTCATTTTTAATTCTGTGCCAAGCGGGTTCGTCAACGTTATTCCGGTGCTGTAATATTTCTGACGTAAAAGATTCTCTCAACTGCAATGTTATACGCATAGTGATGTCATAGACCGCTTCTATCCACCTCGAAGTCAGCGGGTGGGGCCTAATTTTGATTCGTCACTGGTCCGTTGCAAGCGCCTATAATCGGGCAAGACTTATTTGTTGCGGAGATTTAGAATGTTGAACCCAAAAATGCGCGGGATTGTCTATGCTACGGCCGCCGCTGCCCTTGTCACTGGTTGTGGCGCAGACGATATCGCGTCGCCCGGCACCGGTGGTAACATCACCATTAACAACCCAGCCGCCCCTCCCCCTCCGCCACCCCCGCCGCCGCCAACAACTGTTGCTGCAGCTGGCGCGTGCCCTTCGATCGCTGACCCGCAGGGTTTGACGAACGCTGGAACGATTTCTGGCCCAACCGGTACATATCGTATTTGCCAACTGCCGAACCTTATTAAGGTGTCGAGCTCGCTACCGAAGCTTGCTGGTGTGCTTTACTCTATGAATGGCCGCGTTAACGTAGGCTGCGATGGCGGCTTCACTGCGCCAACATCTGGTGCCCCATTCACTTCGACAACCATCGGTTGCTCCACGCCATTGACAGCCGATACCAATGTGACTTTGACGATTTCTCCCGGCGTAATTCTGTATGGCGCAACAGGTCAGTCATGGCTTGCAGTCAACCGCGGCAACAAAATTTCCGCAATCGGCACAGCAAGCTTGCCGATCATCTTCACCAGTCAGGATAACGTTGCCGGCTTCAATACGGACTCATCGCAGGGTCAGTGGGGCGGTGTTGTCCTGATGGGACGAGGTATTACGACAGATTGCGGCACTGGCTTGGGTTCTGTTGCTTCAAACACATGCGAACGTGATACGGAGGGTTCTGCTGACATCGCCCGTTTTGGCGGTAGGGACAACACTTACAATGCTGGTACTATGAAGTATGTTCAAATTCGTTATTCAGGCTTTGTTCTTGGTTCAAACCGCGAATTGCAGTCGCTAACGACTGAGAGCACTGGTACAGGTACTACTCTTGAGTATATTCAGTCGCACAACAGCTCAGATGATGGCGTTGAGTTCTTCGGTGGCGCGATCAACATGAAATATTATGTCGCAACCGGCGCAGATGATGACAGCCTTGACATCGACACGGGTGCGCAAGCCAATAT
>NZ_JARXAI010000059.1 GCF_029865925.1 Sphingorhabdus sp. | reverse complement strand
TTCGGCCGGCACGCAAACATATTCGGCAATTGTGCCGCCGTGCGGCATTCCCAGCAGCCCGAATTCAGCTTGCGGCGCATGACGGTTGTTGCCCCAATCAAGACCTGGGTAAATCACCACCTCGTCGCCAACGCTTGGGCCAGATACGCCTTCTCCTAGCATATCTACTACACCTGCGCCATCGCAGCCCATCGTGGTCGGCAGGCTCATTCCAGGATAGAGGCCGCGTGCAATCCACATTTCGCGGTGATTGACCGACGCGGCTTTGATCGCGACGCGCACCTCACCCGCTTTGGGTGTGGGCGTTTCTACTTCTGCCACGCGAACTGCCTCGGGGCCTTCGGTCGTTTCTTGGTAAAGTGCTTTCATGTTCGGCCTTTCGGATGTGTTAAAAGGAGCGGGGCAGGCCGAGCGATTCGGCGATGCCATTGCGGATCATTTCGTTGGTCACAGGGCCGATGCGCCACAGCCGGGAATCGCGCCAATATCGCTGCATATCGGTTTCGGCCGAATAGCCCATGCCACCCATCATCTGGATACCGAGGTCGGCGGCTGCGTTGGCATTTTCCGATGCCATCAACTTCAGCATATTAGCTTCTTTGCCAACATTCTCGCCCTTCGCCTGTTTGGCGGCGCAGTAATGCAGCATCAATTCGGTCGAGGTCTGCATCGTCGCAATATCGGCGATGTAATGCTGCAGTATTTGGAACTGGCCTATATATTTACCGAATGCTTTGCGCTGCATGACATAGGCCAGCGCGTCTTCGAGCACGCCGTCAATCACACCGAGACAGAACGCCCCTACCATGATCCGTTCGTTGTTCAGCGTTGGCAGCAAAGTGTACCAAGCCTTGTTGGGCTCTGCGAGAACGTTTGCGTCGGCCACGAACACATTGTTGTAAACAACGGTACAGCTACCCATCGAACGCATGCCGAGCTTAGGCAAAGGCGTGATTTTGACGCCTTCGGATGCTGCTGGCACCCAAAATAAAGTTAGCCCCTGATGCTTTTTCTCGACTGTTTTGTCGGTGCGCGCGATGCATAGGAGGTAGTCGGCCACATGCGCGGAAGAGCTCCAAATCTTTTCGCCGTTCAGCACCCAACCACCGTCAACACGTTCGGCGGCGGTGGCAAGATTGCCTAGCAGATCAGTACCACCACCGGGTTCGGTAAAGGAGATAGCAGCCTTCAATCGACCTGCCGCTATTTCTGGTAAAAACTTGGCCTTTTGTTCGGGCGAACCATAAAGTCCGATGGACTTTGATCCGGCGAAAGACGTGATGCCCCAAATCCACGCAAGGCCGCCAAGCGACCGCGCCAGCTCGCGTGCGAGGAGCATTTGCATCAGAACATCGCCGCCCTGACCGCCAAATTCCTCGGCGATACCCACCCCGTGAAAACCGGCTTCGGTAAACTTGTCCCAAAGCGCATGCGGATAGTTATGTTCGTCGGCTTCGAGCTTGCGCGACCATTCTTTGGGAATCTCGGTATCGACCCAACGGCGAACGACGTCGCGGAACGCTTGATGTTCCTCCGGCAGGTCGAAATCCATTTGGGTCACCCTCGCTTTTTGGCGCCTCCAAACGGGGCACTCTCTTTGATGGTGATGCTGTTGGCCAAAAGATATGGCGCGGCAACCTATCCAGAGATAGGAATATTTGCTTGCAGCCTATCTATCTAAGGCCGATACAAATCTGATCGACAGTAAGCCCGGGCAATCGACCTTGGCGCTGCGAAGCGGAACGAGAGGATACCGATATGGGTGTTGTTTCTACAACCATTGCGCCGCCAAAGGTCGCGCACCAATATATTCTTCGCGATAGAGTCGAACGGCTCGCCGAACCCGTTGGCGCGGCGCGAGTGGTTATCCTCTCTAGTCCTGCAGGCTTCGGCAAAACGACCGCGATGCTCCGCTGGGCAGAAATTTTCAAAGACGAAGGGCGACCTGTGCTATGGATTGCCGCCCGTGCTGGCATCGACGGGCTCGACTCGTTCTTGCAATCGTTGCGGGCAGCAGGTGTTGGTTCCGGGCTGGCAGAAGGCCTGAAGGATAGACATATTTCCGCGCATAACTGGCTAGTACATTTGTCGATCAAGTCTGGCCCTCGGCCAGTGCTGTTCATTGATGACGCGCAGCTGTTGTCGCAGGAGATATGCGACTTTCTCGGCCAGCTTATCGCCAGCGCAAGAGATTCGATTACAACGGTCATAGCTTCGCGCGGCGGATCGCGCCTGAACGTTGCCCGCATGCGGTCGCTTGGTCACCTTGTTGAAATCGGTGTACGTGATTTAAGTTTTGAAACCGACGAAGCCGTCCGCTTGATCCAGCAGGAAATAGGCGGCACGATTGCAACGTCTGAGGTCCAGCGGTTGGTTGTCGATACCCAAGGATGGGCTGCGGGCCTAATCATCGCGACCAAGGCCTGGCAACGCGACCAGCGCGAAGGGGTGCCGCCCGAAGGCGGAACGACCGGTTTGCGGCATGAGTTTGCCAGCTATTTCCATGAAGAAGTGTTCGAGCTTCAAAATCAGGAGGTTCGCGATTTTCTCGTCGATACCTCGATATTAGACGAATTGTCGCCCGCCGCCTGCGCGGCGGTGGTTAGCAACGCCAAGGCGCGGAACATACTTGAACAGGTTTTTGAAGGTGGCTTATTCCTGTCCGATCTTGATCGGGAGCTTAGTCGCTACCGCTATCATACCCTGTTCCGTGAAATGGTGCTCGGTCGTTTAATGCGCCGGGCACCGGAGCGCGCTACCGAATTGCATCGCCGCGCCAGCACCTATTTTGTCGAAACTGGTGATTTGTCGCGTGCGTTGGAGCACGCCATGTTGTGCGGGGATAAAATTTTCCTTGCCGATCAACTTGAGTTACTTGCCGAACCAATGACCTACAGCGGCCTTTTGTACCGCATCGACGAGCTTGCAAGCGATCTGCCCTGGGAACTGCAATCGACCCGTCCTGCGCTATTGCTGGCGATGTCATGGCGCAGATCGCGCCGTCTGGCGTTTAAATCGTCTGAACGCCTCATTGAAGCAGCCGAAGCCGTCATTACCGCGCGCATAGAGAGTGGTGAGTATAGCGAGTATCAACACGAACAGATGCTATTCCAAGTCAGGCATCGCCGCATCATGCTCGAAGCAGCGCGCGACAACATGGTCTATGTCGAACATGAATCGGAAACGTTGTTGGCCGATTTGGGTGACGACCATCCCTATTTGAGCTGCACGTTGCTTGCTCAGCTTCTGTCGGCCCGGCGCGAACTCTATCATTTTCATGACATGCTGCGGTTAGAGGCCGAACTTCGCAAAGCACTCGGAAGGCCCGGGTCGGATTTTGCGTCGATCGCGCTCAAATCTTCGGTCGCACCCACTCTGGTAGCACAGGGCAAAACACGTATGGCGCGACAATTCCTTGAAGAAGCGCATGAACTAGCGCGTGAAATGGATTGGCAGATATCCGGGCTTGCGGCGCTTCCCGCATTGCCTTTGGCCGAAATTCATTATGAATGCGGCGATCTCGACCGTGCCGGGGAGTTGGTAGAGCGTTATCTGCCATCAATAAGGCAATGGGGTTTCGTCGATCAGTTGGCATCAGGATATATCGTCAGGGCGCGTCTAGCGGCAGCCGATGGCGATTATCAAAGCGCGCTATCCGGTCTTGAAGAAGCGCAATTGGTAGCCATCGAATGCGGGCTCGACCGGCTTCGCGCGCTGATCCTTTCCGAACAGGTGCACATGCTTGTGAAGACCGGACAAGTCGAACAGGCCGAGCAATTATTCTATTCAAGCGACCTTTGCTTTGAAGGCGAGCCGGTTCCAACCATGAATCCGACGCGGCTCAACGAATGGATGGCGATTGCTTGGCTCCGGTTGGAAATGCACCGCTTCCGCCTTGTCAGTTCGCGCAAGATAGCCAAACGCTGGTTGGAATTTGTTCGGCGCAGAGGCGCGGTCCGTTCATCGGTGACCTTTGAACTGCTTTTTGCCCAGATTGCGGTGCTTTCGGGCAATCGTTCAGAGGCCAGACGTGCCGTGCGTGCCGCGGTAGAGTTGGCCGAACCCGGCGGCTGGGTGCGCCCGTTTGTTGATGAAGGTGAGGCGATTTCATCATTGTTGGTCGAAGCGTATGCCAACGGTCCTGAACTTGACACGCCAGTTGACCGCTTTGCAATGCACCTTGTTTCGGTAATGCGAGGCACGACGCAGGCCGACGCGGATGAAGAGGATGATGATTTCGGCTTAGGCAGCGGTCTTTCGTTGCGTGAGGTGGAAATATTGACGATGGTAAGCGGTGGCCTGCGCAATCGTGAAATTGGCGATCGGCTTGGCCTGACCGAAGGTACGGTCAAATGGTATATGCAGCAAATTTATGACAAACTCGGCGTCAGACGGCGACCACAGGCGGTTATTCGCGCGCGTCAGCTCGGGATATTGTCGTGATGTGACAGCCTATCTTTGGAAAGATGGTCAGGTGCACGTGCGGCCATAGCGCAACACGATAATTTGGATTTACGGGAATAATAACATGGCCAAAGGCAAGGTGATTATCAGTTGCGCTGTAACCGGAGCAATCCACACGCCATCAATGTCGCCGCATCTTCCGATAACCGCGAGTGAGATTGCCGAAGCTGCTATCGGTGCGGCGGAAGCCGGGGCGGCGATTATCCACCTTCACGCCCGCGATCCCGAAAATGGCCGTCCCGATCAAAACCCCGATTTGTTCGAGCCATTCCTGAAAGTCATCAAGCAGCGGAGCGACGCGGTTATCAACCTGACAACCGGCGGACATCCGTCGATGACCTTAGAGGAGCGGCTTCGTCCGGCAACTACGTTCCAACCCGAAGTTGCTTCTTTGAATATGGGAACGATGGGATTTGGACTGTTCCCGATGCTCGATCGTTATTCCGACTGGAAATTTGATTGGGAACCCGCAACCCTTGCCGCATCGCGGGATTTGGTGTTCAAAAATACCTATAAGGATATCGAGGACCTATTGGTGCTGCTG
Organism: Sphingorhabdus sp.; assembly: GCF_029865925.1. Lineage (GTDB taxonomy): Bacteria > Pseudomonadota > Alphaproteobacteria > Sphingomonadales > Sphingomonadaceae > Sphingorhabdus_B. Next base: position 108 of record NZ_JARXAI010000059.1, on the reverse strand, counting down.
ACGCCGATGGGTACCCGCTTTGAATTTGAATGTTACGACACCAGCCACCTGTATAATCTCAAGCACTTTCTTGATCGCGGCCTGGTGAAAGCGCCGCTGTTTATCCAG
>NZ_JARXAI010000021.1 GCF_029865925.1 Sphingorhabdus sp. | reverse complement strand
TCGCTCAGCGTGTCACCGCCCAAGGCAGTAATCGCGAGCGGAACTTTGTTTGCCGACTCTTCGCGACGCGTTGCGGTCACGACGATATCCGCGATCCCGCGATCCTGCTCTTCAGCTGTTTGCTGCGCAAATGCAGGAGTGATACCGATACCAACGCTGGCTGATGCAATAACGAGCGCAGCCGTCGAAATTTTTAAATAACTTTTCAATTTCATTCCCCTCAACCATCCCCCGACGTTGCGAGGGCCTTTAAACTCCACCGTGTAGACTGAAACTGCAGCCCATTTCAAGCAATTGACCAAATTTTCGTGATTGGTAAAATAAATTCTTCAACCAATTACATCATCTACATGTCGCGATTAGAAGACCTAATATATAGCGAAATCCAATGGTGAGCGCGGAAATGGCAGTCTACGCGGTCCCCCATCTTCAAGGGAATAGGGATAAAAGATGCAAATGGGGGCCGACTTTGTTTTGTTAATAGCCTGCGAGGACCGCAAAGGGATCGTGGCGGCTGTCGCGAATTCAATCGCGAGTCAGGATTGTAACATCGTTGAAAGCTCGCAATATGGTGACACCAATAGCGGTCGCTTCTTTATGCGCGTTGCCATTGCATGTGCCGACAATACGACCACTGAAAGCTTTAGCGCCGCATTCATGTCTGTTGCAGCTGCATTTCAGTTAGACTGGCAGATCCATGACCTGCGCAAGAAACTGCGCGCAATGATAATGGTGAGCCAAGGCGGGCATTGCTTAAACGATCTTTTGTACCGGACCTCTACCGCGCGGTTGCCAATGGACGTGACGAGCATCGTATCCAATCACGTAAACTGGCAGCGCAGGGCAGAGCATGAGGGCATTCCGTTTCATCATTTGCCGATCACGCCAGAAACAAAGCTGGATCAAGAGGCGAAATTGCTTGCGATGGTTGAAGAGCAGAAGGTCGATCTCATTATCCTCGCGCGCTACATGCAGGTCCTGTCCGACCAGCTTTGCCGTAAGCTTGATGGCCGCGTCATCAACATTCACCACAGCTTCCTGCCCGGGTTCAAGGGTGCAAAGCCCTATCATCGGGCCTATGAACGGGGCGTCAAAATGGTTGGTGCGACCGCGCATTATGTCACGCCGGACTTGGACGAAGGACCAATTATCACGCAGGACGTTTCGATCGTTGACCATGCCGACACAGTTGAGGATTTAATCGCGCAAGGCCAAGACACAGAAAGCCGAGTGCTCGCACGCGCAGTCAAACTCCATCTGGAACATCGTGTGATGCTCAATGGCAATCGCACGATTGTGTTTAAGTAAGATCCAACCAGATCAACAAAGTTAAGGATAGCGACCATGAAGACCCGCGCTGCAGTTGCATTTGAAGCGAAAAAGCCATTGGAAATTGTTGAGTTGGATTTGGAAGGTCCAAAGGCTGGCGAAGTGCTGGTCGAAATCATGGCAACGGGCATTTGCCATACCGATGCGTATACGCTGGACGGTTTTGACAGCGAGGGCATTTTTCCTTCGGTTCTGGGTCATGAGGGCGCAGGGATTGTGCGTGAAGTGGGTGCTGGCGTGACCAGCGTAAGCCCGGGCGACCATGTCATTCCTTTGTACACGCCGGAATGTCGGCAGTGCAAAAGCTGCCTGTCGGGTAAGACCAACCTGTGCACTGCGATCCGTGCGACGCAAGGCAAGGGGCTGATGCCCGATGGCACAAGCCGGTTCAGCTATAAGGGCCAGACGGTTTTCCATTATATGGGCTGTTCGACATTTTCGAACTTCATGGTCTTGCCAGAAATCGCACTTGCCAAAATTCGCGAAGATGCGCCGTTTCAATCAAGCTGCTATATTGGTTGCGGCGTGACCACGGGTGTTGGCGCGGTGGTGAACACGGCCAAGGTACAGGTTGGTGACACTGTTGTGGTGTTCGGCTTGGGCGGTATTGGCCTGAACGTTATTCAAGGCGCGCGTCTGGCGGGTGCTGGCATGATTATCGGCGTTGATATCAACCCTGATCGTGAAGAATGGGGCCGCAGGTTCGGCATGACGGCTTTCCTCAACTCCAAGGGGCTAAGCCGCGAAGATGTGGTTGCCAAGATTGTGCAGATGACCGACGGCGGCGCGGATTACACTTTTGATGCGACGGGCAACACAGAGGTCATGCGCACGGCGCTTGAGGCATGCCATCGTGGCTGGGGCACCAGCATCATCATTGGTGTTGCAGAAGCGGGCAAGGAAATCGCGACACGCCCGTTCCAGCTTGTGACGGGCCGCAACTGGCGCGGTACAGCCTTTGGTGGCGCCAAGGGGCGGACCGATGTGCCAAAGATTGTTGATATGTACATGACCGGCAAAATCGAGATTGACCCGATGATTACGCATGTCATGGGTCTCGAAGAGATCAACAAAGCGTTCGATCTAATGCATGCAGGTGAATCCATCCGCAGCGTGGTGGTGTTTTGAATGGCGACAATAGCTGACATATTGGCCGAGCATAAAGACAAAGAGGGGCCCCTCCTCCCGGTACTGCACGATGTGCAAAAGATGTTCGGTCATGTCAGCGAGGAAGCTATGCGCGAGATTGCGCAGGCATTGAACCTGACCCGCGCCGAAGTATATGGCGTCGTCAGTTTCTATCATGATTTCCGCAAAGAAGCCGAACCCCGACCAGTTTTGAAACTGTGCCGGTCCGAAGCCTGCAAAGCACGTGGCGTCGAAGCTTTGGTCCCCATCGCGGACAACCAAAGCCGCATAAAAGTGGAGGCCATTTATTGCCTTGGATTATGCGCGGTTGGTCCATCTGCGATGGTTGGCGAAAAAGTCTATGCACGTTTGGACGGTGCTAAGTTCAAAACATTATTGGAGGCCATGTGACCGTCCGGATATCTGATGATGCCGTTGCGATCGCTTGCGGCGCGGACGACGTTGCGTCGGCATTCATTGCCGCGGGCGTCGCCGTCGAGCGCGTTTCGAGTTGGGGTATGCACTGGCTGGAGCCGCTGGTTGATATTGACGGCATCGGCTATGGTCCAGTGTCGGTCGATCAGGTTGCGGATATAATCAAGGGTAATACGCCGTCCTTGGGTCGCATTGAGGATCATCCGTTTATCGCCAATCAAACGCGCCTGACTTTCGCGCGCGCCGGCAAAACCCGCCCGCTTTCACTCGACGATTATTACGCCTCAGATGGCTGGCTTGGGCTGGCAAGGGCCCGCGAAATGGGCGCCCAAGCAACAATTGATACGGTCATGACCTCGGGGCTTCGTGGCCGTGGCGGCGCTGGTTTTCCTGCAGGCATAAAATGGCAGACGGTCGCGCGTGCCAGCGGTGAAAAGAAATACATCGTTTGCAACGCAGACGAAGGCGACAGCGCCACTTTTGCGGACCGCATGGTGATGGAGGGCGACCCCTTCATGCTGATTGAAGGCATGGCGATTGCCGGTTTCGCGGTCGGCGCGGACAAGGGCTATGTGTATATCCGCTCCGAATATCCGCATGCTATCGCCAAGATGGAAGCCGCTATCAAGCTTTCGGCCCATTTGGTTGCGCCATTTGTCGTCGAAGTCCGCGTTGGTGCCGGCGCTTATATTTGCGGCGAGGAAACATCGCTGCTCAACAGCCTGGAAGGTAAGCGCGGCGAGGTTCGCGCCAAGCCACCACTGCCTGCGCTGGAAGGCCTTTTTGGCAAGCCAACAATCGTCAACAATGTGCTGACATTGGCCGCTATACCATGGGTGTTACAGCATGGTGGCGAAGCATATGCCGCATTCGGCGCTGGCAGATCTAGGGGCACCATGCCCATCCAAATCGCCGGGAACGTAAAGCATGGTGGCCTTTACGAAGTTGCCTTCGGCATCACGCTTGGCGAACTTGTGCATGATATCGGCGGCGGCACAGCTAGCGGCCGCCCCGTGCGCTGCGTGCAAGTCGGTGGACCATTGGGCGCGTATATTCCGCCCGCACAGTTCCATCTTCCTTTTGATTATGAGGCGTTTGCTGCTGCTGACGCGCTGATTGGTCATGCTGGCGTCAATATATTCGATGATACAGTCGACATGGCCCAAATGGCGCGCTTTGCGATGGAGTTTTGTGCCGTTGAAAGCTGCGGAAAATGTACGCCCTGCCGGTTGGGAAGTACGCGCGGCGTTGAAACGCTGGACCAGATTATCGCTGGTAAAAATGTGGACGCAAATCTCGCGCTGATTGCCGACCTGTCCGAAACCATGAAGTTCGGTTCGCTCTGCGCCTTGGGCGGCTTTACACCTTATCCCGTTATGAGCGCCATCAAGCATTTTCCCGAGGATTTCCGGTGAAAAGGCTCGGCGCGATCATTGCCGGCGGTAAGGCTACACGCTTTGGGAGCGACAAGGCTGCTGCAATGTTAAACGGCCGGCCGCTGATTGAACATGTCGCCGATGGATTGCGCGAACAGGTCGACAGGCTCATTGTCTGCGGGCGCGCATGGGCTGGGATGGATTGTATAGAAGACGCCCCCTTCCCCGACATGGGGCCTTTGGGCGGCCTGAATGCAGCGCTTCTTTACGCGCAGCAAAACGGGTTCGATGAGGTGGTGACCGCTGGTTGCGATGTCGTGCCCGTCGCCCAATTTCCAATGAAACGTCCCGATGATCGTGCCATCTATATCGATGGGCATTATCTGTTTGGCGTGTGGCCTGTTGCGCTTGCGCAACGCCTTGAAAAACATCTGCGCAATCAGGACAATTTGTCGATGCGCAGTTGGCTCGCCGCAAGCGGCGCGCAAGCAATCACATCCGCAAATGCTTTCCACAATTTGAACACGCCTTGGGACCTTGCGCAATATGCTGCGCAACGGTCGAATATTGGTATAAGGTAGCAACATGACGTACCAGCCGCAAAAGGATTTCGGAACACCGGAAAGTCGCTCGAACGAAGCAATTTCGCTTACCATCGACGGCCGCAATGTCACTGTGCCTGCTGGAACAAGCGTCATGCGTGCTGCTGCCGAACAAGGTACGTCCATTCCAAAATTATGCGCCACTGACAGTGTGAAAAGCTATGGTTCATGCCGTTTGTGCCTTGTTGAAATTGATGGCCGCAAAGGCACCCCGGCCAGTTGTACGACGCCTGTCGAACCCGGCATGGTCGTACACACCCAGACCCCGCATCTGGCGAAATTGCGCAAAGGCGTCATGGAACTGTATATCTCAGACCATCCGCTCGATTGCCTCACATGCGCCGCCAATGGTGACTGCGAATTGCAGGATCAGGCCGGCGCTGTTGGCCTTCGTGATGTGCGTTATGACGTGCAGGCGACACATCTTGGGCAGGAAAAAGATCACTCCAACCCGTATTTCGATTTCGATCCGAGCAAGTGCATTGCCTGCTCGCGCTGCATCCGTGCGTGCGACGAGGTGCAAGGTACCCTCGCACTGACCATGGAAGGCAGGGGCTGGGATTCAAAAATATCCGCAGGCTTTGCCAGCGACAATTTTATGGGTTCAGAATGCGTGTCTTGCGGTGCGTGTGTGCAAGCCTGCCCAACAGCAACGCTGGTAGAAAAAAAGGTTGTAGAGGTCGGCACACCCGAACGCAGCGTTGTTACGACCTGCGCTTATTGCGGTGTGGGCTGCACCTTCCGCGCAGAAATGCGCGGCGAGCAACTGGTGCGGATGGTCCCCTACAAAGACGGTAAGGCCAATCGCGGCCACAGTTGCGTCAAGGGTCGCTTTGCCTGGGGCTATGCGCAGCATCAGGAACGCATATTGAAGCCAATGATCCGCGCATCCATCAGCGACCCGTGGCGCGAGGTCGAATGGGACGAAGCTTTTGCCTACACCGCATCAGAACTTAAACGGATTAGCGCGAAATATGGTCGCAACGCCCTTGGCGGCATTACCTCGAGCCGCTGCACCAATGAAGAAACCTTCCTTGTGCAGAAGCTCGTCCGCGCAGGCTTTGGCAATAACAATGTCGATACCTGCGCGCGCGTGTGTCATTCGCCTACCGGATACGGCCTAAAAACAACCTTTGGCACAAGCGCGGGAACGCAGGATTTTGATAGCGTCGAAGACAGCGACGTCATCCTGATCATCGGGGCCAACCCCACCGATGGGCACCCCGTTTTTGCCAGCCGCATGAAGCGCCGATTGCGCGGACAAGATGGACGCCCGGGTGCAAAGCTTATCGTCATTGACCCACGCCGCACCGACATTGTGCGTTCACCGCATATCGAGGCGCAGCACCATCTTCCGTTACGCCCCGGCACTAATGTTGCCGTACTGTCCGCGATGGCACATGTGATCGTAACCGAAGGTCTGACCGATGAGGCATTTATCCGGGAGCGTTGCGACTGGGATGAATATAGCCATTGGGCCGAGTTCGTATCGCAAGCCCGCAACAGCCCCGAAAATTTGCAGCCCGTTACCCTGGTTGATGCAGAAGAGCTGCGCGCAGCGGCGCGGCTATATGCAACGGGCGGCAATGGCGCGATCTATTACGGCCTTGGTGTTACCGAGCATTCGCAAGGCAGCTCGACAGTTATGGCAATCGCCAATTTGGCGATGGCAACCGGGAATATTGGTCGCCGTGGTGTCGGCGTAAATCCGCTTCGTGGCCAAAATAACGTCCAAGGCGCGTGCGACATGGGCAGTTTCCCGCATGAGCTTGCCGGATATCGCCACATCAGCGATGGCGACGCGCGGCGATTGTTTGAAGATGACTGGGGTGTAACGCTGGATCCAGAGCCCGGCCTGCGTATTCCCAGCATGCTCGATGCAGCGGTCGACGGCGTGTTCAAGGCACTCTATTGCCAAGGCGAAGATATTCTCCAATCCGATCCGAACACGGCGCATGTGTCGGCCGGTCTGGCGGCGATGGAATGTGTGATCGTCCACGATCTTTTCCTGAATGAGACCGCGAACTACGCGCATATCTTCCTGCCTGGATCAACTTTCCTTGAAAAGAACGGCACTTTCACCAACGCCGAACGCCGCATTCAACCCGTACGCAAGGTGATGACACCATTGAACGGGTTGGAGGATTGGGAAGTCACGCAGCGGCTGGCGCAGGCGATGGGGCTGGATTGGAACTATAGCCACCCGTCCGAAATCATGGACGAAATCGCCCGGCTTACGCCGACCTTCGCTGGCGTGTCCTTTTCCCGGCTGGATGAGGCCGGATCTCTACAATGGCCAGTGACAGCCGATGCGCCCGAGGGATCGCCGATCATGCATGTTGATGGCTTCGTCCGCGGCAAGGGCAAATTTGTTGTAACCGATTATGTGCCTACCGACGAAAAAACGGGACCGCGTTTTCCGTTGTTGCTGACGACTGGACGCATATTATCGCAGTATAATGTCGGCGCGCAAACGCGGCGGACAGAGAATGTCGCTTGGCATCCGGAAGACTTGTTGGAAATTCATCCGGTAGATGCCGAGGATCGCGGATTGAAGTCAGGCGATTGGGTGAAATTGGCGAGCCGTGCGGGCGAAACCACGCTACGCGCGACGGTGACTGACCGCGTTGCCCCCGGGGTTGTCTACACCACATTCCACCATGCCGTGACGCAGGCGAATGTTGTCACCACGGACTTCAGCGACTGGGCAACCAATTGTCCGGAATATAAAGTCACTGCGGTTCAGATCAGCGCCTCCAATGGACCAACCGAGTGGCAGGAAGAGTATGAGGCTTTGTCGACACGCTCACGCCGGGTGGAAGCCGGAATTCCCGCCGAATGAACACCGTTGAGCGCCTGATCCTCATGGCCAATCAGATTGCAACCAATCTGGCGACAGACGATGCCCCTATTGCTGCGGTAGCCGATCATATTCAGCAATTCTGGGACCCGCGGATGAAGCAGCTCATTTTTGCGCATGGAACCGATGGCCTGTCTCCGGTTGCTGCCGCCGCCATTGGTCGATTGGCCGACGCGCAAAATGGCGCCTGATAAAGGCGCAACGCCTATCTGCTTTTCTGTGCTTAAGCCTGATCATGGCGCGGCAGAGGTAATAGAGCGGGACATCATTTTAGAAGCACCAATCGCAATTGAGTATAATGGTATTGGCTATGCGGTGATGATGGCAACGCCAATTGACCTTGAGGACTATGCTGTCGGCTTCAGCATGTCGGAAGGGTTGGTTAGCCACACTGATGACATTCTGGCCATCGATGCGCACAAGGCCGATTTGGGCTGGATCTTGCGCATTCAGGTGCCACAAGAAAACGCCTCAAAAGTCTTTGCCCGCGCGCGCCAACGGGTCTCCGAAAGCAGCTGCGGTTTGTGTGGTATGGACAATCTCGAAGAGGTCATGCGCCCTTTGCCCCACATAACTGCGCAGATTGCGGTCGCCGATGTGGCGATTTTTTCGGCGCTATCGGCATTGCGGTCGCATCAGACGTTAAATGCCCAAACAGGTTCGGCACACGCAGCGGCATTTTGCGCGCCCGACGGGGCTATCCTTATGACGCGTGAGGACGTGGGCCGCCATAATGCACTCGACAAATTGATTGGCGCGCTCGCCCGCGCCAACATCGATATCTCAGCGGGATTTATAATATTGACCGCGCGCTGTAGCTTGGAATTGGTTCAGAAGGCTATCCTTGCCAACTGTCCAATGCTCGTCACGATTTCGGCGGCAACTGATCTTGCGATCGACATGGCGAAGAAATCCGGCCTGCGCCTGATAAGTCTAGCCCGCGCAGATTCCGCGCTTACCGCAATGCCCCAAAGCGGCTGATCAACCAGCTTCGGAACATAGAAATCGCAGGGTCGCCCAAGTCGTCGGCGTGGAGTTTTAGATAATAGCCATAGCCGTCTTCGATCACCGCATCATACGGCATCACCAGACGCCCATCCGCTATTTCCTGTGCGAACATATCGATATCTCCCAAAAAGACACCGTTGGCGGTCATCGCGTATTGCGCCGCAGCAATCGTGGTATCAAACGCAAGCCCGCCATGGGTCGCAACGGCTATGCCGCTTTGCCGGAGATACGCCGTCCACAAAAGATCCCGCGGCTCGCCATCCAGTTTGAGGTGCAGAAGCTCCTCGCCTTGAAGAAATGCCTCCAGCGCCTTACCCTGAGCGGCCATCGCAGTTGCCGGTGAACATAAGGGCGCAACGCGCACCATCCACAGAAGATCGGTGATCCGATCATCAACATTGGGTCGGTCATAAGCAATGGCCATATCAAAATCTGTTGATGGCAGTCCAGTTACGTGCGCGCTTGAAACATCCAAGCGGATGTCGGGATGTTCGGCGTGAAAATCACGCAACATCGGCAGGAATAATTGCTGAAGCAAAGATGGCGGCACATGCAGTCGCAGCGAACGGCCAGTCAATTCATCATCGCGGATGGAATTCATCGTTTGCTCTAGCCGGTCGAGGCACTTGCTCACTACAGGCAAAAGCTCTTCACCGGCCGCTGTCAGTGAAAGCCTCGACGCGTCGCGGACGAAAAGTTGCTTTCCCAGCAGCTCCTCAAGCCCGCCCACATGACGGCTCATCGCGCTTTGCGATACCGAAAGCGCCGAAGCGCCGCCAGTGAAGCTCAAATTTTGCCCGACCGCTTCGAACGCACGCAGGGCATTGAGCGGCAACCAGCGACGGTTAATGGTGCTGCGATTGGATATGATTTCGACCTTTCGACTGCGGGCAATTCTTCGCTATCACCATAGCCCGACATTTTGACATAGGGCTATGCGAAAATGCGATTTTAATCACCTCTATATCTGGCCCATTCGCATTTTACAGAGGATTCAGCAAAGGCCTAATCATGGATTTGAACCACATAGCCACGCTTTTTGACCAGCGTCGTGAACGGCACACTTTGCCGCAGGCTCTGTATACTGAACCATATAGCTTCGATTTTGATATGGCGGCGGTTTTTGCCGAAAGCTGGTTGATGGTTGGCCTGGAATGCGAATTGCCAAAAACAGGCAGCTATGTGTCGATGATGGTGGGCAAATGGCCTGTTGTCATCACACGGGATAAAGAAGGCACGATCCGCGCTTTTCACAACAGCTGCCGCCACCGCGGCTCAATGATTTGCGCCGTTGGCAATGGCACATCACCTAAGCTGGTCTGCCCCTATCATCGTTGGACCTATGACCTTGACGGATCCCTGTTTGCAGCCGGCCGGATGGACAGCGATTTCGACAAAGCCGAACATGGCCTAAAGCCTGTTGCGATTGAATGCATATCGGGCACGATCTTCATTTGCCTGTCCGAAACGCCGCCACCGATTGAAGATTTTCGGGAAAAGCTTATGCAATATGCAGCGCCGCATAACCTGAAAGATGCAAAGCTGGCATATGAAAGCGTTCTTGTTGAAAATGCCAACTGGAAGCTGGTGATGGAAAATGGCCGTGAATGCTATCATTGCAGCACCGGACACCCCGAACTGGCAAAAACATTTCCAGTGGGCATGTCCAAACATTTTGACAGCGGCCATGACGCTCGGGTCATAGCTTTCGAGGAAACAATGGACGCGCTTGGCCTGCCGCAAACGCCTGTTGAGGGGCATTATTGGCAAATCGCGCGCTTTGCGTTGAACGAAGGCTGCGTTTCGATATCGGGCGATGGCCAACACCTATCCAAAAAGCTGATGTGCGAAGCCAATGAAGGCGATATTGGTTCGATGCGCTGGGCGGTCGATCCCCACTGCTTTGTGCATTGTACCGCAGACCATGTGTTCATGTTCAGCGCTATGCCCGTCGGCCCCAATGAAACCCATGTGACGGGTAAATGGTATGTGCATAAGGATGCTGTCGAAGGTGTTGATTATGACGTCGAAAAACTCATAGACCTATGGACCAAGACAAATTTAGAGGACAAGGCGTTGGCCGAAAACAATCAGGTTGGTGTTAATAGCCTTGGCTACACACCCGGCCCCTATTCACAAGAAGCCGAAATGCTTGCGCAGCGTTTTACCGACTATTATTGCGACAAGTCCCGTGCGTATATTGAAGCCCATGGCAAGCAATAAAGATAAGGGGTTGCGTCCCGAAACGCTGGCGGTCGCTTATGGCTACGACCCTGAAATGGGCATGGGTTCGGTCAAACCACCGATCTTCATGACCTCAACCTTTGTGTATCCCTCTGCGCAGCACGCCAAAGACGTGCATGAAGCGTATTTTGACGGCAGTGGGCCTCTGGTCGGGGAAACCAACCATATTTATTCGCGGCTTGGTCATCCGGGATTGGATTTTTTGGAAAAGCGTCTTGCGGCAATTGACGGCGCGGAAGAGGCAGTCGCCTATTCCAGCGGCATGGCCGCCCATTCGAGCATCGCGTTGGCCCATGTCCGCCCGGGCGACAGCGTATTGCATGGCCGCCCGATCTACGGCGGCGTCGACATGCTCTACAACAGCATCATGCCGCAATTTGGATCACATGCCGCGGCATAT
>NZ_JARXAI010000011.1 GCF_029865925.1 Sphingorhabdus sp. | reverse complement strand
CTTATCCGTGGCGGCCGCGTACGCGACCTTCCCGGTGTGCGTTACCACGTGCTTCGCGGCGTACTCGATACGCAGGGCGTCAAGGACCGCAAGCAATCGCGTTCCAAATATGGTGCAAAGCGTCCGAAGTAATTCGAACGTTACCATTGGCTGGCCGATTGGCGCGCAACTGCGCTGCCACTGGTCCCATGAGATAAAGGAAATAAAATATGTCACGTCGTCGTCGTCCCGAAAAGCGCATCATTCTTCCCGATCCCAAATTCGGTGATATCGTGCTTTCAAAGTTCATGAACAACCTGATGCTTGACGGTAAAAAGTCAGCAGCAGAGCGTATCGTTTATGGTGCCTTGGAAACCGTTGAAGCCCGCGCCAAGAAAGATCCAATCCAGACCTTCCATGAAGCGCTGGATAACGTAAAGCCAGGTATCGAAGTCCGCAGCCGCCGCGTTGGCGGTGCGACGTACCAAGTTCCTTGCGAAGTGCGTCCAGAGCGCGCGCAGGCACTTGCGATTCGTTGGCTGATCGGCGCTGCCCGTAACCGCAGCGAAACCACAATGGCCGCCCGTTTGTCGGGTGAGCTGATGGATGCCGCATCGAACCGCGGTAACGCTGTCAAAAAACGTGAAGATACACACCGTATGGCGGAAGCCAACCGTGCGTTCGCTCACTATCGCTGGTAATCCTTTCCGAGCCACTTCGGTGGCTCACACTTCGGAGTAATGAATATGGCACGCAGCCATCCACTGAGTATGTATCGCAACATCGGTATCATGGCGCATATCGACGCCGGTAAAACCACGACCACCGAGCGCATTCTTTTCTACACCGGCAAGTCTTATAAAATCGGCGAAGTCCATGATGGCGCAGCCACAATGGACTGGATGGAACAAGAGCAAGAGCGTGGCATCACGATTACGTCGGCTGCTACCACCTGCTTCTGGAACGACCACCGTATCAATATCATTGATACACCAGGCCACGTTGATTTCACGATTGAAGTTGAACGTTCGCTGCGCGTTCTTGATGGTGCGGTTGCGTGCTTCGACGGCGTTGCTGGTGTTGAGCCCCAATCCGAAACCGTATGGCGTCAGGCCGATAAGTATGGCGTTCCGCGCATGTGCTTCATCAACAAGCTTGACCGCACTGGCGCAAACTTCAAATATTGCGTGCAATCGATCATCGATCGTCTGGGTGCGAAACCAGCAGTTTTGTATATCCCAATTGGCCTTGAAGCCGATCTGAAGGGTCTGGTGGACCTTGTGCACAACCGCGCAATCATCTGGAAAGATGAATCGCTTGGTGCGGACTTCTTCTACGAAGATATCCCTGCTGATTTGGCTGCGGAAGCGGCGAAATATCGCAGCGAACTGATCGAACTTGCCGTTGAGCAAGACGACGTCGCCATGGAAGCATATCTTGAAGGTAATGAGCCGGACGTTGCAACGCTGAAGGCGCTAATTCGCAAGGGTACGCTGAATCAGTCGTTTGTTCCTGTCTGCTGCGGTTCGGCGTTTAAGAACAAGGGCGTTCAGCCATTGCTCGACGCCGTTGTTGATTATCTGCCTTCGCCGCTTGATATTGAAGACGTCCAAGGCGTTCACATGGATACGCTCGAGCCAGACAGCCGCCCACCTGCGGACGATGCGCCGTTCTCGGCACTCGCGTTCAAGGTCATGAACGATCCCTTCGTTGGCTCGCTCACTTTCATCCGCATCTATTCGGGTAGCTTGCTTAAGGGCACCTATCTGAACTCGGTGAAGGACAAGAAGGAAAAGGTCGGGCGTATGCTCGAAATGCACGCCAACGAACGTAAGGACGTTGACGAAGCATTTGCAGGCGACATCATCGCGCTTGCCGGCATGAAGGAAACGACCACCGGTGACACATTGTGCGCCGAACGTTTCCCGATCATTCTTGAGCGCATGGAATTCCCTGAGCCAGTTATCGAACTGTCGGTGGAACCAAAGACCAAGGCTGACCAAGAAAAGATGGGCATTGCGCTCAATCGTCTGTCAGCTGAAGATCCTTCGTTCCGCGTATCGACCGATCATGAATCGGGCCAAACGATCATTAAGGGCATGGGCGAGCTTCACCTCGACATCATCGTCGATCGTATGCGCCGCGAATTCAAGGTTGAAGCCAATGTCGGTGCGCCGCAGGTTGCATATCGCGAATATCTCGCACGCGAAGTTGACGTTGATTACACCCACAAAAAGCAGTCGGGTGGTTCAGGTCAGTTCGGCCGTATCAAGTTCACGGTAAAGCCGGGCGAGCGTGGCACGGGCGTTGTCTTCAAGGATGAAGTCAAGGGCGGTAACATTCCAAAGGAATATATCCCCTCGGTTGAAAAGGGCATGCGCGAAACGGCCCTGTCCGGTTCGTTAATCGGCTTCCCGATCATCGACTTTGAAATCACGCTGTATGACGGCGCGTACCATGATGTCGATTCGTCGGCTCTGGCGTTCGAAATCGCTGGCCGCGCCGGAATGCGTGAAGCTGCGCAAAAGGCAGGCATTAAGTTGCTTGAGCCAATCATGAAGGTCGAAGTTGTGTCCCCTGAAGAATATCTGGGCGATGTCATCGGCGATATGAACTCACGTCGTGGTCAAATCCAGGGCACTGACAGCCGCGGTAATGCGCAGGTTGTTGAGTCTATGGTGCCTTTGGCCAACATGTTCGGCTATGTGAATCAGCTCCGCTCGTTCACGCAAGGACGTGCGAACTACTCGATGTTCTTTAATCATTATGATGAAGTGCCATCGAACGTTGCAGCCGAAATCAAGGAGAAGCTTGCCTGATAGGCAAAAGCCGACTAATGGCGGCGCCTGATTCAGACGGCGTCGTCCCACCTGATCAAAATATTACCTAATCGAAAGAAGGTTTGAGAAAATGGCAAAAGCTAAATTTGAGCGGACGAAACCGCATTGCAACATTGGTACAATCGGTCACGTTGACCATGGTAAGACCACGCTGACCGCAGCAATCACGAAGGTGATGGCCGAAGCCCATGGCGGTACCGCCGTTGATTTCGCAAACATCGATAAGGCGCCAGAAGAGCGCGAGCGCGGCATCACGATTTCGACCGCACACGTCGAATATGAAACGGCTGCCCGCCACTACGCCCACGTCGACTGCCCAGGCCACGCTGACTATGTTAAGAACATGATCACCGGTGCGGCGCAGATGGACGGCGCTATCCTCGTTGTGAACGCCGCTGATGGCCCGATGCCACAGACTCGCGAGCACATCCTGCTTGCACGTCAGGTTGGCGTTCCTGCACTCGTTGTTTACATGAACAAGGTTGACCAGGTTGACGACGAAGAAATTCTCGAACTGGTCGAAATGGAAATCCGCGAGCTTCTGTCGAAGTATGATTTCCCAGGTGACGATATTCCAATCGTTCGTGGTTCGGCGCTTGCTGCGCTTGAAGGCCGTGACGACAACATCGGTAAGGAATCGGTCCTTGCATTGATGGCCGCCGTTGATGCAGCTATTCCTCAGCCAGAGCGTCCAATTGATAAGCCATTCCTGATGCCAGTCGAAGACGTGTTCTCAATCTCGGGTCGTGGTACGGTTGTAACCGGACGCGTTGAAACCGGAATCGTCAAGGTTGGCGAAGAAGTTGAAATCGTCGGAATTAAGGATACCAAGAAAACGACCGTTACTGGCGTTGAAATGTTCCGCAAGCTGCTCGACGAAGGTCGCGCAGGCGACAATATCGGTGCGCTCGTTCGTGGCGTAGGCCGTGAAGAAGTTGAGCGTGGCCAGGTTCTCTGCAAGCCAGGTTCGGTTACGCCGCACACTGAGTTCTCGGCAGAAATCTACGTTCTTTCTAAGGACGAAGGCGGTCGTCACACACCATTCTTCGCAAACTATCGTCCACAGTTCTACTTCCGTACGACTGACGTAACCGGCGAAGTGATCCTTCCTGAGGGCACTGAAATGGTTATGCCAGGCGACAACGTGACTATCGCTGTTAAGTTGATTGCACCAATCGCAATGGACCCAGGTCTTCGCTTCGCAATTCGCGAAGGCGGACGGACTGTCGGTTCTGGGGTTGTCAGCACCATCACGAAGTAATATAGGCCGCGCAACCCGCCCGTTTCTGTTGATTCGGGCGGGGCGGTTTTAAGAAATTCAAAACAGCGGTTCCGTCTTCGAAAGCGTAAGTCGGAATGGCTGTTTTTCGGCTCTTTGATATTGATAGAATTTGGAAATTGGTAAAACCATGGAAACGCAAAATATTCGCATCCGCCTGAAAGCATTCGACCATCGCGTCCTCGATCAGGCAACTGGCGATATTGCCGACACAGCACGCCGCACTGGCGCGCTCATCCGAGGACCAATTCCGCTTCCTACCCGTATCGAAAAGTTCACAGTGAACCGCGGACCGCACGTCGACAAGAAGTCGCGCGAGCAGTTCGAAGTTCGGACATATAAAAGGTTGCTCGACATCGTTCAGCCTACGCCGCAGACCGTAGACGCGCTCATGAAGCTCGATCTTGCTGCTGGTGTTAATGTCGAAATCAAATTGGCGTAAGCCGATATCTTCGCGAAAGCGAAGTGAGACAATAGGAATACCGCCGGATTTATCCGGGCTGCGTTCCCCGTCTTACCAGATTGCTCATTAAGGTGAGCCGCTGGTGCCTAGCCCGGACGGGGCAATGCTTAAAAATTCAGGGCTGGATTTAGGCGTCACGCCCTCCTGGTAATCGTGCCAGCCGGGCCTCTGACATAAGTTGGAGTATGGATCATGCGCACTGGCGTGATCGCGAAAAAGATGGGTATGATGCGCCTCTTCAATGAAGACGGCCGTCACGTTCCTGTCACCGTATTGGCGCTGGAAGGCTGCCAAGTGGTCGGAGCTCGCAACGAGGAACGTGATGGTTATTTTGCCGTCCGCCTTGGTGCAGGAGCCCGTAAAGCGAAAAATGTAAACAAGCCGCAACGTGGTGAATTCGCCAAGGCACAAGTTGAGCCAAAGGCACGCGTCGCTGAATTCCGCGTTGATAATGCCGATGGCTTGTTGCCAGTCGGCGCAACTGTTTCTGCTGACCATTTCATTGACGGCCAATTGGTCGACATTACTGGCCACACACAGGGTAAAGGCTTTGCTGGCGCCATGAAGCGTTGGGGCTTCGGTGGTATGCGCGCATCGCATGGTGTTTCCATCACCCACCGTGCCCATGGTTCGACTGGTCAACGCCAGGATCCAGGCAAGGTTTTTAAGAACAAGAAGATGGCCGGCCACATGGGTGACCGTCAGCGTACTCAGCAAAATCTTGAAATCGTCCGCACTGATGTTGCGCGCGGTCTTATCTTTGTGAAGGGCTCGGTTCCTGGTGCGAAGAATGGCTGGTTGCTTGTTCGCGATGCCGTCAAGGTTCCAACCCCTGAAGCTGCTCCATTTCCTGGCGCGTTGAAGAACGACAATGAGGCCCCAGTGGTCGAGGACGTCATCATCAACACCGAAGTTGAAGTTGCAGACACCCACGCTGTTGAAGCTGAAGCGCCTGCCGCAGATGCTGCGCCCGCTGTTGAAGCCGTTGCTGTCGAAGCGTCTGCTGCAGATGCCGGCGAAGAAACGAAGGAGGGCTAAACCATGAAGCTCAAGGTTCAAACCCTCGACGCCAAGGCAAAGGGCGACATCGATCTGAATGACGACGTATTTGGCATTGAGCCACGCGCCGACATTCTGCACCGTGTTGTTACCTGGCAGCGTGAGAAGGCCCGCGGTACGGCTCGTCCTACCCGTGAGCGTTCGGACGTGGCCCGCACAGGTAAGAAATTCGGCAACCAGAAGGGTGGCGGTACTGCCCGTCACGGTGACCGTGCTGCTCCGATCTTTATCGGTGGTGGTAAGGCCCATGGTGCCCGTCTGCGTGACTTTAACCCATCGCTTAACAAGAAGATCCGTTCATTGGGTCTGAAGATGGCGCTTTCGAGCAAAGCCAAATCGGGTTCGTTGATCGTTCTTGAAAATCTTGATCTGGCTGCTGCCAAGACTGCAGCTCTCATGGGTCAGGTTGACAAGCTCGGTTTCGGCAAGTCGACACTGGTTATCGATGGCGATGTCGTCAGCAACAATTTCCGTCTGGCTTCGGCTAACCTGGTCGGCATCAATGTGATGCCAGCAGTTGGCGCGAATGTTTATGACATCCTGAAGCACGACACTTTGGTTTTGACCCGCGCTGCGGTTGAGAAGCTTGAAGCACGCTTCGCCCTCACGGGAGGTGCCAACTAATGGCTAAGGATAAAGCAATCGACGTGCGTCACTACGACGTCATCGTTGCCCCGCACATCACTGAAAAAGCGACCCTGTTGTCGGAACATAATGCTGTTGTGTTCAAGGTCACGGGTAGCTCGACCAAGCCGCAGATCAAGGCAGCTGTTGAAGCCTTGTTCGACGTGAAGGTCACGAACGTGAACACCCTTGTGCAAAAGGGCAAGACCAAGCGTTGGAAGGGCAAGCCCTACAAGCGCTCGGATGTCAAAAAAGCGATCGTCACTTTGGCCGAAGGCCAGAGCATCGACGTGACCACCGGTATTTAAGGGCAGGATAATGGCACTCAAAAGCTACAAACCAACTAGCCCCGCCCGTCGCGGCCTTGTGCTGGTTGACCGGTCAAGCTTGTACAAAGGCGGTCCTGTTAAAGGTCTGACCGAAGGCAAGAGCAAGACCGGCGGCCGTAACAATAAGGGCCATGTGACGTCGCGCGGTATCGGCGGTGGTCACAAGCAGAAATATCGTTTGATCGACTTTAAGCGTCGTAAATGGGATATGCCTGCAACGGTAGAGCGTCTGGAATATGACCCTAACCGTTCGGCTTTCATCGCGCTTGTAAAGTACGAAGACGGCGAACTGGCTTACATCATTGCGCCGCAGCGTCTCGCCGTTGGCGATTCCATTGTTGCCGGTGAAAAGACTGACGTGAAGCCTGGCAACGCAATGTTGCTGAGCCAAATGCCGGTCGGTACCATCTGCCACAACATCGAAATGAAGCCCGGCAAGGGCGGTCAGATTGCACGTTCAGCAGGCACCTATGTGCAGCTGGTTGGTCGTGACGGTGGCCGCGTTATCGTGCGCCTGAACTCAGGCGAGCAGCGTTACATTCTCGGGACCTGCATGGGGACAGTTGGCGCGGTTTCGAACCCTGACAACTCGAACACGACACTTGCCAAGGCAGGCCGTAATCGCTGGCGCGGCATTCGCCCGCTTACGCGTGGTGTTGCTAAGAACCCTGTCGATCACCCGCATGGTGGTGGTGAAGGTCGTACATCAGGTGGCCGTCATCCGGTTACACCTTGGGGTAAGCCAACAAAGGGTGCTCGTACCCGCAGCAACAAGTCGACCGACCGGATGATTATCCGTTCGCGGCATGCTAAGAAGAAGAGGTAACTCATGTCTCGTTCCGTCTGGAAAGGTCCGTTTGTTGACCTCTATCTGCTGAAAAAAGCAGAAACCGCTCAGGAAGCATCGAAGGCTGCACCGATCAAGACTTGGTCGCGCCGTTCGACAATCCTGCCTCAGTTCGTTGGCCTGACGTTCAGCGTCTATAACGGCCACAAGTTCATTCCCGTTTCGGTGAATGAGGACATGGTCGGCCATAAGCTTGGTGAGTTCGCGCCTACGCGTACCTATCATGGCCATGGCGCAGATAAGAAGGGCAAACGCTAATGGGTAAGGCATCCGCACCCCGTCGCGTCGCCGACAATGAAGCACTGGCAGTGGGCACAACCATTCGTGGTTCGGCTCAGAAGCTTGGCCTCGTTGCCGCGCTGATCCGTGGCAAGAAAGCTGAAGACGCGCTCAACATCCTGAAATTCTCTACCAAGGGAATGGCAGACGATGTGCGCAAGGTTCTGGCCTCTGCCATCGCCAATGCCGAAAACAACCACAATCTCGACGTCGACAGCCTTGTCGTTGCCGAGGCGAGCGTTGGCAAGGCGCTGACCATGAAGCGTTTCATGGCACGTGGCCGCGGCAAGTCGAGCCAGATCATTAAACCATTCAGCCGTCTGCGTATCGTTGTACGCGAACAGCAAGAAGAGGCATAAGTCATGGGTCAGAAATCAAATCCAATCGGGCTTCGCCTGCAAATCAACCGGACTTGGGATAGTCGTTGGTACGCCGAAGGTGCGGAATATGGCCGCATGCTCCTGGAAGATATCAAGATCCGCAAGTTCATCTTTGATACGCTGCCACAAGCGGCGATTTCCAAGGTTGTTATCGAGCGTCCAGCCAAGAACTGCCGCGTTTCAATCTATGCAGCGCGTCCTGGCGTGATCATCGGTAAGAAGGGTGCGGACATTGAGAAGCTCAAAAAGCTGATCAACAAGTTCACAACCGCCGAAGTGTCGTTGAACATCGTTGAAATCCGCAAGCCGGAAGTCGACGCGAAGCTCGTAGCTCAGGGTATTGCTGATCAGCTTATCCGTCGTATCGCTTTCCGTCGTGCGATGAAGCGCGCGATGCAATCAGCGATGCGTCTGGGTGCAGAAGGTATCAAGATTACCTGCGGTGGTCGGTTGGGCGGCGCAGAAATTGCGCGCGTTGAATCTTACCGCGAAGGACGCGTGCCTGCACATACCCTTCGTGCCAACATTGATTATGCTGAAGCCGAAGCACTAACCGCTTATGGCATCATCGGCATCAAATGCTGGATCTTCAAAGGCGAAATCTTGGGTCATGACCCAATGGCAACTGACCGGCTGATGATGGAAGCGCAGACTTCCGGCGTCCGTCCGCAGTCTGACCGTCGCTAAAGGTTAGGAACTAGACATGTTGCAACCAAAGAAAACAAAGTTCCGTAAGCAGTTCAAGGGACGCATTAAGGGCGAAGCCAAGGGCGGGTCTGACTTGAACTTCGGTTCATATGGCCTGAAGGCGCTTGAACCAGAACGGATTACCGCACGTCAGATCGAAGCGGCCCGCCGCGCGATTACACGTCACATCAAACGTCAGGGACGTTTGTGGATCCGGATCTTCCCAGACGTGCCCGTCACGAAGAAGCCTGCCGAAGTCCGTCAGGGTAAGGGCAAGGGTTCGGTCGAATATTGGGCAGCTAAGGTTAAGCCTGGCCGCATCATGTTTGAACTCGATGGTGTTCCTGGTCCAATTGCGGCTGTCGCATTCCAGCGCGCAGCCATGAAACTGCCAATCAAGACCAAGGTCGTGGCGCGTCTCGGCGACACCTCGCATCTGGGAGCATCATAAGATGAGCAAAACCGAAGATCTCCGCGTCCAGAGCGACGATCAGCTTGCTGTTCAGCTCGGCGATTTGAAGCGCGAAGCGTTTAACTTACGGTTCCAATCGGCCACTGGCCAGATGGAAAAGCCGGCACGTGTGCGTGAAGTGCGTCG
>NZ_JARXAI010000010.1 GCF_029865925.1 Sphingorhabdus sp. | reverse complement strand
GGATGCAGCTATAAATATCACAAACAGCGGAACGAAAATCATCAGGGCACCCGCTTGGATCGTTTCGTGGTTCAATTTCACATTAAAATGAATTTGTGAGTAGTCGACTGAACGGTCATCTGACCGTTTGGCGGGGAGTTCTTCAGCGTCCATACTGATGAATGACCAGTGGCCGTGAATGAAATCATCAGGCTTAGTGGGGTCCTGAAACTCAAACGCTTTCAAATTATAAACCAGTTCGCTTCGATCCTGCAAAAATCCAGTCATAACGAGATCTAGGTCAACAGTTCCGAAAGGATAGAATGCGAGGTTGCTTCTAAAATTAGGAAAGCTGTCAAACTTTTCATAATAGCGGATCCGGCCATCTGGCCAAACAGTGAGTGATACCACTCCGCTTAAGCGTTCCTGCCTTTCATTGCTAATTTCAAAAACGGGCTGCCAGATTTGCTTTAATAATTCGCTGGCCGCATCGGCATTGAGATCGCGCGGACGATTTGGATGGTCGGGATCAGGCGTGAAAGCGAGACGAGGATCCCGCCATTCCACAACCATCTGACCGACAATTTTATAGTTTCCAGTGTTAAGATCGATGCCGGAGATGTCATCTATGAAAAACGAAACATCTGCCTGAATTGGTTTGTCCGGATTTGGAGATCGCTGAAGATCGCTTGTTAAGGAAAGTTGCGGAGACGCTGCAATCTTAGACGATGAGAAACCAAAAATCAGAACCACGGTGAGGATGGTAAGTTTGGAAAACTTGATATTCGCTTTCAACACTTGTTGCAGATATAGCAGCAGTGGAACCTTGAAATAGGACGAACGGGGAAGGCATTTCTCTGCTTTCAATAAACTTCCGCCCACCGACTTGCCCCCATATTCTGTCTAACCTTGATACATATCTATGATATTCCAGATCTACGTATGTGGCAACTTTATAGCCCTACTGTAGATACATTCTTTATACCACGGGTACGGCTAGCGTTCATGTTTGATATGGTCTTAGTATAAATGGGCTAGGTAACGGAAACATATATAAATAGGGCTTGCAACACGCAAGCTCGCCGAATAAAAAAGGTCAAGGTTGCGGTCAAATTTCCGTTAAATCCGGACGTCACGTCTCTCAAATGTTCAGACGACGTCCACGGGCCATTAGAACGAACGGATCGTCCCAATTTTTGCGTGACTGCCAGAAATTTCTCAGGAGTAAACCTATGGACATCTACGACTTTTCAGACTTCTGGATTTCCAGGGGCATCGTATGGTTTTTCTTGTTTATCGCGGTTGTTGGCTGTCTTTTGATCGGGCGGCGGTTCGACAAGTTTTTCAAACTCAATTCTGACACCAATGACGCGATCGGGGCATTTTCGGCCGTCGCGGGTGTGTTCTATGCAATTTTGTTTGGCTTGGTCATTATTTCCGTTTGGGACACACACGAAAAGGTCAAGGACCTGGTGCAATCAGAAGCCTCTTCACTGAGGCAACTGTATAGCTTGACGGTCCTTGCCGACCCAAAGAGCGCCCATCATCTGCGGGATTATGAACGCGAATATGCGCAAGTGGTGATCAACAAAGAATGGCCAGCGCAGCGCGCAGGTAACAATGATCCATCGCAATATTTGGAGGGCTATAAGGTCTTAAAAAAAATCCGTGAGGATGCGTTGGCCCTTAATCAAGGAGGCGGAAACGCCAGTGCCTTAGCGCAAAATCTTAGCGATGCGATAGACAATTTGACCGCGGCCAGAGATCAACGAATCTCTAAAGTTGACGCAGGAATACCGAAAAATCTTTGGACGGCTTTGCTTGTCCTTACGGGAGTCAATTTAGTTTTGCTTTGGCTAATCCGCATCGAGAACATCTTTTTGGACGTCATCTTGAATTCAGCCGTGGGCCTAGTAATCGGCGTTGTCTTCGCCTTTTGCTTGGTCATTGATCATCCTTTCAAAGGCAATACGAGCATCGATTCATCCGCGATTGAAACTGTTTATAAATACGAGATGGGGGGTTAAGTGGACCTTGCGGTCGCGCGCCCTGTGGCTTTCTAGGATATGTCTGTCGTCAGAACATTGGTCAGGATAGCGACGCAGATTAGCGGAGCTTTAGGATCCGAATACCCCTCAGGGGCATCGTCGTCAAAGGCCCCACTTCAGTGGGCAAGGAAGCAGAAACTGATCTGCCCCCTTCGCGGTGGTTCAGTTATCTTAGCGCAGCCTGGGGAGAGCCTTTTTGTATACTGGGGCATTTAAAGAAATTCTATTTTGATGTCATTTGCCATACGCCTGACCAGTCAGTGGGGGCGGATTGTCGCAGGCCAGGAATGCGAGATAGCAATGTGCGGCTCGGGCCATCATCCGGTGAACGCACTAATGCCGCCTTAAATGCGGTTTCTGCCTTAGACCAATCCGCGCGCTTGTAATGCTCAAGGCCTTCTGCAAACACGTCGAACAGGGCTCTTTTGTCTGCAGCGAGATCACCGGCCATAGCAGCAAGCTCATAGATTTGCAGGGGCTCATCTCGGCCTACAACCTTAATTTCATCGATTAAGCGGGTTTCAATGGCTGATCCAGCCGCGGCGTATGTCTCATGGTCAATTAACACATTGGTGCCATAGACTTTGTTTGCAGCTTCCAACCGCGATGCCTGATTTACAGTGTCTCCCATCACGGTAAAGCTGCGGGCAGTTTCCGATCCCACACTTCCGACTACGACCTCACCTGTCGACAAGCCCGCCCTGAAATTGATGTTAGGAACGTCGCGGCGAAGTCCGACGATATCCGGGACACGTCTGTTTAAGGCATCAAGCAACGCCAACTGCTCGAGTGCGGCGCGGCAGGCAGATTCCGCCTGACGATTGGGATCGGAGAACGGAGGAACCCAAAATGCCATGATGGCATCGCCAATATATTTGTCGATGATACCCGAATGTTCACAGATGGGCTGAGACATAGCCGAAAAATAGGCATTCATAAGGTCAACAAGCGTGCTTGGCGCTAGTCGCTCAGCGATTGCAGAAAATTTGACGATATCCGAGAAGAATAGGGTTGCTATCTGTTTTTCGCCGACCGACGAATGCTGTGCACCATCAAGGAGCCCCGCCACGATCCGCGGATCTACATATTGTCCGAATTTTTCTTTGATACGATCCTTCTCGCGTAAGTCCTCGAGCATAGCGTTGAAGGCATGGGTCACGTCACCAATCTCGTCACGCGAGGTCACCTTAACATGGGCTTGATCCAGAAAGCCGGCGGCTACCGCACGTGCACCAGCCCGCAGGCTTACTATTGGCCGCGTCAGTCCGCGCGACACCAGAAACGCCAGCATAATGCCAACCAATGTGGCAAAGCTCATCATGGCAATAGTTACATTTAGCGCGATCTCCTGGTTCTCGATAGTGATCCGTGATTCGGTTTCTCCGAAATTATTAATTTCCATGGACATGGTATCGGTGTGCCGAAAGACCTGATCAGCTTGAAGTTTGGCTTTGTCCATCTGAGCCGCATCTGCAGATAGCGTGCATGCGTCCAGGGTCATCTGGAATAGACGTTTTTCCTGATACGTAAGCTCATCTAACATTGGTTCCAGCCGAGCCAGCGCAAGCTTGCTTGTCTCCGTCACTGAAAATATTTTGCCTGTGATGAGATATTGCTTGGCCTGCGTCAAAATTTCTCTGGCGTGTTTTGACTGCTCCTTAGTCTCATTTGTACATATTGCGGTCGCCGCCTTGTCCGGTGTCTTAGTTAGATAATCAGCGGTAGTTTTCTGCGATTGAACGACGGTTTTTAACGAGGAAAGTGACAGGGCAAGCGGGAAAATCGATTCCTCGAGTGTTCTAAGCTGGCGATGTACCCGTTCAGTTAACAGTGCAGACCAGATAGTTGTCCCAAGCATCATAAGCAGAAGGCCTACAGATATGCCAAATATTTTAAACCTAATGGATCTAAAAAATTGAAACATAAATTACTGATCCTTATGTATTATTTAGATGCATTATTGTGACCGTCGTCAAATTATTTGAGACTGTTCGCTGCTTAAAACAGGTGCGTGTTTGGGTTCATTCGGTTAGTTGATATTATGCCGCAAGCTTGCGGAGTTGCAAGCGCCGATATATCTAGTTTCGTCAATCTGACGTCAACACTGCGGAGCATATACGTAACGTGCAACAATCAAAGAAGCCGTTCATGGCCACATTTATCCACCCGCTGCTCGCAACCACAGGCCGCGTACTCCTTGGGCTTTACTTCATACTTCCCGGCATAAGTAAGATACTTGGGTGGGACAACACGGCTGCCTTGATGACAGAAAAGGGGATGGTGTTGGTTCCCGTCTTCCTAGCTCTCACTATCGTGCTTCAGATCGGCGGCGGCCTAGCACTGGCTCTGGGCTTCTGTACAAAGCTCATAGCCTTTGTGCTGGCAGGCCTCACCCTGATCATTTCCGTGGTAATTCATAACTTTTGGGCCCTTGCTCCGGGGGAACTTCAGACCGCCCACGAGCTACAAAACTTCGTGAAAAACCTGGCCATCATGGCCGGGCTTCTAGGCTACGCCGGCTTGGGCGCTGGGCCTTGGAGCCTAGATGCCCGCCGTGGCGCCTAATGGCTGCGCCTAGTGCTCCCCGTCAGAACATTTGGCACTGATGCACACAAAGCCGTCGCGCCACTAGGCTGAACCATAAGCCTGCCACAGCAATCTCAAAGCCGCATAGCCCACCAGCAACGCGGTTAAGGTGCGCAATAGCTGCGGCGATAGGTAGCGCATACCGAACAGGCTGCCCAATTGTCCTCCGACCAACACCGCGCCAAGCAACAGGCCATATTGCATCGCTGGTTCGGCAAGCGCTTGCGCACCCGATTTAATGATTTGGCCAAATAGCCCCGCGGCCGAGTTTATCAGAATATAGAGCGACGCAAATGCCGCGATCCGGCGCGCCTCTGCCCAACGGATGAGATGCAGGACAGGTGCCATGAATATACCGCCACCGATGCCCGACAGACCCGCCAGCAGTCCAACACCGCCTGAAATAACCAATAACATCGGCTTGGATACGTTGCGCGGCGCCATCTTGTCCGCTTGCATGAAGAGGGCGATAGACGAGGCCAACAAAGCCCCGCCCAATATTGTTAAGAATACGACTTGTTTTAATGGGACCAGCCCCCCTGCAAATGCAAGTGGCGCCGATATCAAAAGCAAAGGCAGCACCTGCAGCCATGACACAAGCCCAGCCCGCACGAAACGGATGCTGCCGCCTGTAACGACGATGATATTGCAGAAAAGCGCAATGACCGGGATCAGGCGATAATCAACGCCCCATAAGGCGAGCAAGGCAGTATATGTTGAGCCTCCGCCAAAGCCCACCGAGGCGTAGACCAAAGCAACAACCCCAAAAAGGCCGGCTAACCAGAGCATATGCGCCCTTCCCTTATTGCCGCATCAATACGCGCCGTGACAGTGCTTATACTTCTGCCCCGAACCACATGGGCACGGATCATTGCGCCGCAGGTCTGGATCGCCAGCATAAGGGTCATTTAATCCCGAAGCGATTGCCGGACGCGCTATCTTTGTCGTCACGAACCCCGATGAACCAGCATCAATGTCGTCGCTATTATCTTCACCAGTAAACGGATCGATATGCGTCGTCAGAAAATCTGGCAGTGCAGGCAAGTCCGGTGGAACGAATTCTTCTTCAGCCCGGAAGTCATTTGTCGCGATCGTCTTCGTCACACCTTCACGAATGGCGGACAACATCCGCTCAAACAGACCAAAGGCCTCTTGTTTATACTCGTTTACTGGGTTCTTCTGCGCGTAGGCGCGCAGATAAATAACCTGACGCAAGGCATCGAGCGTGGATAGATGTTCTTTCCAGTGATGATCAAGCGTCTGCAGCAATATGCTCTTTTCAACCTGCCGCCAGACGGCCTCGTCAAGCACAGCGCCCTTCGCTTTGAACTTGGCATTCGCCATTTCCGACAAACGGTTTTCAATGGTTTCCGGATCAAGTCCGTCTTCCTGTATCCAGCTATCAATATCTGGGGCAAGGCCAAGCAATTCAGCACATTTTTGCTTGAGGGACTCAACGTCCCATTGTTCCGGATAGGTAGCCTCGGGGCAGCAATCGCCGACAATGGTGTTCACGGTGTCGTTAAGCATGTCCTCAATGATATCATCGACGCCTTCGGAATCCATGATCTCGCTGCGCTGATCATAGATAACCTTGCGTTGATCATTCATAACATCGTCATATTCAACGAGTTGCTTACGAATGTCGTAGTTACGCGCTTCCACCTTGCGCTGTGCCGTTTCGATTGCCTTCGATAGCCACTTGCCGCCAATCGCTTCCCCGTCTTCCAAGCTTGAGTTCATCATCCGCGAGAACAAAGTCTCCGAACCAAAAATGCGCAGCAGATCGTCATCAAGCGACAGATAGAAGCGCGAAATGCCAGGGTCACCTTGTCGTCCCGAACGACCGCGCAACTGGTTATCGATGCGGCGGCTTTCATGGCGCTCGGTAGCAAGAACGAACAATCCGCCAGCGTCTATCACCTTGGCTTTCTCAGCCGCAATTTCGGCCTTCAGCGCGTCGATAGCGGCTTCACGTTCTTGCCCCTCGGGCATGTCGCGCAATTCATCTTCAAGGCGGAATTCAAAGTTACCGCCAAGCTGAATATCCGTTCCACGGCCAGCCATGTTGGTGGCGATTGTTACACTATCCAAACGCCCCGCTTGGGCGACGATACGTGCTTCACTTTCGTGGAAGCGTGCGTTCAAGACGCTGTGCAGAACGCCTTCTTTCTCCAAAAATTCTGAAAGCAGCTCGGACTTTTCAATGGACACTGTGCCCACCAGAACGGGTTGGCCACGATCATTGGCTTCTTTGATCGTCTTGGCGATTGCACCGAATTTGTCTTGCGTGTTTTTGTAGAACTGATCGTCCTCATCAATGCGCTGGACTGGCACGTTCGTTGGTATTTCAACAACGTTGAGCTTGTAGATCTCGTGGAATTCGCCTGCCTCAGTTGCGGCGGTTCCCGTCATACCCGACAGCTTTGGATACATGCGGAAATAATTCTGGAATGTAATGGTCGCCAACGTCTGGTTTTCTGGCTCAATCTCCATGCCTTCTTTCGCCTCGACGGCTTGGTGCAGCCCGTTCGACCAGCGGCGTCCGTCCATCATACGACCGGTAAATTCGTCAATAATGATAACTTTGCCTTCTTTCACGATGTAATCAATGTCGCGTTTGAACATCACATTGGCTTTAAGCGCTTGGTCCAAATGATGCACGACCAGCGTGTTTTCATAGTCATACAGGTTCGAACCCGTCAGCAAGCCAGCGCCTTCCAACATACGCTCGGCTTTTTCCGTGCCATCTTCGGTCAGCGTCACATTGCGGCTTTTTTCGTCTTTATCATAATCGCCCTCGTCCAGTTGAAGGACAACGGCTTGGACCAGCATGTAAAGCTCTGATTTATCGTCTGTTGGACCAGAAATAATCAACGGCGTGCGTGCTTCATCAACAAGGATAGAATCAACCTCATCGACAATTGCGAAGTTAAATGGACGCTGCACCATTTGCGCACGTTCATATTTCATATTGTCGCGCAAATAATCGAAGCCAAGCTCATTATTGGTTGCGTATGTTATGTCGCATTCATACGCGGCACGACGTTCATGTTCTTGAATGTTGGGCACAACAACGCCCGTAGTGAGGCCGAGGAAGCCATATATACGGCCCATCCATTCGGCGTCGCGACGGGCCAGATAGTCGTTCACGGTCACAACATGGACGCCCTTGCCCTCAATTGCATTAAGGTAGCAGGCCAAGGTTTCGGTCAAGGTCTTACCTTCACCCGTACGCATTTCCGCAATCTCGCCGCGATGCAGAACAACACCGCCGACCATCTGCACGTCAAAATGGCGCATGCCCATAACGCGCTTTGATGCTTCCCGCACTGTAGCGAAGCCCTCAGGCAAAATATCGTCGAGCGTTTCGCCGGCTGCCAACCGATCGCGGAATATCTGTGTTTGGCCCTTCAACCGGTCATCATCCATGGCCGATATTTCGTCCTCAAGCGCGTTGATCTGGTCAACGATCTTCATGATCGATTTAACGTAACGGTCGTTCGACGACCCAAAAATGGCTTTGGCAAGTCCGCCGAGCATAGATAATTCCTTTGAAATATGTGAGACACGCGCACGTTTGGCACGCGCTAGTTAGCTATGAAACGCACCACAAAGGGCGCAGAAAGTCTAACCTAAGATGATATCGTGCCGGTCAACAGGCGTATCTGGCGTTACGGTAATCGGGTTAGCATCACCGACGGCGGGTGCAAGTGACGCCCGTGCCTTCGCTGTCTCACGGACCACAGGTTCGCAAGCGGCAACAGCTTCAAGCCCAGCCGCAGCAACATAAGCCTGCGCAACTGCTGAATCCACTGATGCTGACGCAGAAGATACCGGACGCGCCGCCTCGGCAGCGGAAAATCCGCTCATCATTGCCAGTAAATAAATCAGTAAACGCATATGTCGCCTAGTTATGTGCCTGTTGCATATAGGAGGGCAAAGCCTATCCGTCTATCCCGAAGCGACATGTTTTGGGTGCATTGTCGGTTGCGCCAAAAGCGGACAACAGATAAACGACATGCTACATC
>NZ_JARXAI010000097.1 GCF_029865925.1 Sphingorhabdus sp. | reverse complement strand
TGCGTGGCGGAGACGGAGGGATTCGAACCCTCGGTACCGGATTTACCAGTACGACGGTTTAGCAAACCGTTGGTTTCAGCCACTCACCCACGTCTCCTGTGCGCTTGGCATCGGCGGCCTATAGCGGCGCATGCATTTGGCTGCAATGTTTATTGACACAGGCTTGAGATAAGCCGAAAATTAGGCCGCAAGATCGCTTTGGCGCGAGCCGGACACGCATGGCAGCCTGTTCATCATGTGCTCATCCAACGCATCTATGAGTTTGTCTTTATTTATTAGGGGTGAAGTTGGTATGTCGTTGCTAAAATGGGGCCCAAAGGGGTCGGGATTTAATATTTTGGCATTGCTGGCGGCGGGATTGCTGATGGCGTCGCCCGCAGGCGCGCAGATAAGCCCCGTTGACCCGAATGAGGCAATTGACGCCGATTTAGGATCCTCGTCCGCCCCCGCCAATAATTCTGCATCAGCGGGTAATGGCGAAGCCGTCATGCAAGACGGCGTGCCGACAGAACCTGTGGCTTCAAATGTTACCGGCGCCCCAACAGCTGACGCATCCGCACCTTCGGCAATACCGGCAGGGGGTACATATCAGAAAGATGACCTGATTGGCGCTGCCGAAAGCGTATTTGGCAAAGGCGCGCAGGGACTTGGTAAGCTTATTGAGGATATCCTGAAGAAGCAGGGTCGCCCCAATGGGTATATAGTGGGACGCGAGAGTGGCGGGTCGTTTATCCTCGGGCTACGCTACGGCTCAGGCACTTTGAACCACCGGGTGGAGGGGGAAAAGCCAGTCTATTGGACGGGCCCATCCCTTGGTATGGACGCGGGTGCCAATAGCGGCAGCGCATTCATTCTGGTGTATAACTTATACGACACCGAAGACATATATAACAACTTCGGCGCGGCCGAAGGCGCTGCCTATGCCGGCGGGGGTTTCAACGTGGGCCATATGCGGCGCGGTGATGTCGTCCTAATCCCGATCCGGGTCGGTGCCGGGCTGCGGCTTGGTGTGAATGTTGGGTATATGCGCATTTCCAAAAAGCAGCGCTGGCGGCCCTTTTAACGCGCGCGCAAGTCTTCCATGCGCTTGAGATAGCGGGCGAGCACGTCGATTTCTAAATTGACCTGCCGCCCGACATAGAGCGTATCTAGCGTCGTCATCTGCGCAGTGTGCGGAATGATATTCAACATGAAATGCGCTGAACCATCGGCTTGATCCGCGATATCGTTTACGGTGAGCGAAATGCCGTCGACTGTTATGGAGCCCTTCGTGGCAATGTAGGCGGCAAGGCTGGAGGGCGCAGCGACCGTTACCTTCCAACTATCGCCAGTGGTTTCGCTTGCGACAATGTGTCCAACGCCGTCGACATGGCCCGTGACAATATGCCCGCCAAGTTCATCGCCAACTTTTAAGGCGCGCTCGAGGTTAAGACGCGTACCTTCGTCCCACATTCCCGCCGCGGTGCGTGAAACGGTTTCTGCCGACGCATCGATTGCGAACCAACCCTCGCCCTTATCGACAACGGTCAGGCACACCCCCGAACAGGCTATCGACGCGCCGATTGCGACGCCGTCCATGTCATAGGCGCAAGATATGACGAGCCGAAGGTCACCGCGCTGTTCGGATGTCCGAATGCGGCCAACGTCCGTGATAATACCTGTAAACATATAAGCTGCACCCTTTTCTATTGCGCGCTCTCGTAGACTTCGAGCCGGTCTTTGCCAAGACTGCGCGAACCCGAGATCTGCCAGCGCCCATGCGCATCACCAAGTTGTGTCAGGCCGATGTCGGAGAGGCACGCCTTGCCAGCACCAATCAATATAGGCGCCCTATATAGCATAAGTCGGTCAACCAAACCTTCACGCAGGAGGGCCGTCGCCGTTGCAGCGCCACCTTCAACGAACAAAGTGTTACAGTCCAGATGGGCAATTTCGCTTGGGGCGCGAATAACCTCCCACCCCTCCGGCGCCTCACCGCTACCCAGCATGACTTTGCGGGGCTGCACCGTTTCCAAGCCAGCGATCCGCACGGTCAATTGCGGCGCATCTGCCCGCACTGTTCCGGCGCCCACCAAAATTGCATCCGAACGCGCGCGTTCAACATGGCTGTGCGCGCGCGCAATTTCGCCGGTTATCCAACGACTGCTCCCATCCGCCATGGCGATTTGACCGTCGAGTGTGCTGGCAATCTTCAACGTCACAAAAGGTCTGCCACGGTTCATCCGGCTCAGGAAACCAGCAAGATTTAGGCGCGCTTCCGATGCCATGACGCCAGCTACAACCTCGATCCCCAACGCTTTCAATGCCCCCATGCCTTGACCTGCGGTGCGCGCATCCGGATCTTGAAGCGCGACAATTACGCGTGCGGGCGCGGCCTCCTTGAGCAACTGCGCGCAAGCCGGGCCGCGCTGCGAAACATGCGCACAAGGCTCAAGCGTCACATAAACACTGCTGCCCCGCGCTTCTGCGCCGGCCTGTGCCAGCGCCATTGCCTCTGCGTGGGGGCGTCCGCCAGACTGCGTCCAACCGCGCCCGATCACAATGTCGTTTTTGACAATGACGCAGCCGACGGATGGATTGTTGCCTGTCCGGCCAACGCCGCGCTCGGCCAGCGACAATGCCGCCGCCATAAAGCGAAGATCATTTGGATTGACTATTGCACTTCTCCTGCCGCATTATTCGCCTCGGCAGCCTTTTTTGCAGCCTGTTCCAACTGCGCCTCGCGGTCAATCTTGTCCACGTCCATGCCCACGGCGCGGCCAAAAGCTTTATAGGCTTCCTTCTCACTAACCCGCATTTCGTCTTTGCGCTGCTGACGTTCTGCGATCGCCGCCTTGGTCTCCGCAAGCGTTCTGGTGGCGGGCCAACTTTCCACGTAAATTATTTCCCGCGGCGGCGGTGTCGCCTTCACCATCGCGTCGATGTAAAAGGTGTAAATGATAATTGCCGTCGGCATGCAGGCGGCAAGGAAGAGCCATGGGCTGTACTTACCAGCATTGCGCAAAAACCCGATCAGGTCTGTGCCAGCATTGCGAAACGAGACATCTTTAAAAAAGGCCATAGCTATCCAATAAGGTACGCGAGGCCCGATTTCCAGTGCCCCGTTCACGCGCGTTCATATGCTTATGCGCTGCGAAACGCATTGGTTATGGGATAGCGCCGATCACGGCCAAAATTACGCGTGCCAAGTTTCACGCCTGGTGGTGCCTGGCGGCGTTTATATTCGGCCAGATATAGCAGGCGTTCGATCCGCGTGACGACGGCGCGTTCAAAACCAAGCGCGACGACCTCATCAACCGATAGCTCCTCCTCAACCAATGCATGGAGCATCTTATCGAGGATCGGGTAATCGGGCAGCGAGTCGCTATCCTTTTGGTCGGGACGCAATTCCGCACTTGGCGGCTTCGTGATTATATTTTCCGGTATCACTGGTCCATCCCTGCCAAAGCCAATGCGCGGCTTGTGGCTGTTCCGCCATGTCGAAATGGCAAAGACGGTCATCTTATATGCGTCCTTTAACGGATTATACCCGCCCGCCATGTCGCCATAGATCGTCGCGTAGCCGACACTCATCTCGCTCTTGTTTCCAGTAGTCAGCAGCATGTGCCCAAATTTGTTGGACAGCGCCATTAGCGTTAGCCCGCGAATGCGCGACTGTACATTTTCTTCGGTGATATCAACATCGCGGTCGGCGAAGCTGCCCGAGAGCATTTCGTCAAATGCCTCGACCGCTGGCGAAATGGGAATAGTGTCGATTTTGCACCCAATCATCGCGGCGCATTCGGCTGCGTCATCAAGGCTTGATTGGCTGGTGTAGCGGCTGGGCAACATTACACACCAGACGCGGTCCGGTCCAAGTGCATCGGCCGCAATCGCGGCGCACAACGCGCTGTCTATGCCGCCCGACATGCCAAGTACCACGCCAGGAAAGCGGTTGGTGTCGACATAGTCCCGCAGGCCAACAACCATGGCGCTGTAAATATCGGCTGGATGCGCCTCCCACAATGCCTTCGGGCCATCTGCGCATGCCCATCCGTTCTCACTGCGGGACCAATGCGTCATGCGCAAATGCTCCTCCCAATCAGGCAGGCGGTGCGCGACGGCGCCGTCGGCGTTCAACACGAAAGAGCAACCGTCAAAGACCAGCTCATCCTGTCCACCAACGCGGTTCAGGAACATCAATGGCAAACCGGTTTCGCGCACACGCGCAGCAAATACTTCTTCTAACCTGCGATCATCCTTGTCGATTTCATACGGGCTGCCATTGGTCGAAATCAGCAGCTGTGCGCCACGCTCTTTCAAATGTAGGCTAACGGGTGCCAGCCAGCCATCCTCGCAGATTGGCACGCCAATTGGAACGCCGCGAAACACGATAGGTTCGGGCAATGGTCCGGCTGTAAAAATGCGTTTTTCATCAAAGGTGCCGTAATTAGGCAGTTCATGCTTGTAACGCACTGCGACAATCCGCCCGCCGTCGAGCAACGCGATGCCATTATACAACGTCCCGTTTTCTCGAAAGATCGACCCGACAAGCATCGCTGGTCCGCCGTCGGCAGTCGCCTCGGCAAGCTTCGCCAGCTGTTCTGCGGCACGCGCAGCAAAGGCCGGCTTCAGCACCAGATCTTCGGCCGGGTAGCCAATCAACTGCTGTTCCGGAAAAACAACGAGATCAGCGTCCACCGCCTTCGCCCGCCAGTCCAGCATCGCCGCGGCATTACCCGCAAGGTCACCGACGCGCTGATTAAGCTGTACCATCGCAATATTAAGCTGATTTGTCATGTCCCCACCCTTATTGTCCACAAACTAGCGGAGCAAGCCGATTGTCAGGCCAGTCGCACCTCGCTAGAGCGGCTGGAGAATTTGGGGATGGGCTTATTTGAGCCAAAGGTCGAGGACACAGACATGAAATTGATGACAGGCAACAGCAACCTGCCGCTCGCACAGGGTATTGCCGATTACATGAACTTGCCGCTAACCAATGCCAGCGTTCGGCGGTTTGCCGACAATGAAATTTTTGTTGAAATCCACGAAAATGTCCGTGGCGAAGACATGTTTGTCATTCAATCGACCAGTCATCCCGCCAATGACAATTTGATGGAATTGCTCATCATGATTGACGCGCTGCGCCGCGCTTCGGCCAAGCGCATCACTGCCGTTCTGCCCTATTTCGGCTATGCGCGCCAAGACCGGAAGCCTGGCCCGCGCACGCCCATTTCTGCCAAGCTTGTCGCCAATCTCATTACCGAGGCTGGTGCTGACCGGGTGCTGACCGTTGATTTGCACGCCGGCCAAATTCAGGGCTTTTTCGATATTCCAACCGACAATCTATATGGCGCGCCCGTCATGAGCGCAGACATATTGGAGCGCCATGGCGCCAAGAATTTTACCGTTGTTTCGCCTGACGTTGGCGGCGTTGTCCGCGCACGCGCGCTAGCCAAGCGTCTTGATGACGCGCCATTGGCCATCGTCGACAAACGCCGCGAAAAGGCGGGCGTGTCAGAAGTGATGAACATAATCGGCGACGTGAAAGGCCGCTTCTGCATCCTGATCGATGATATCGCCGACAGCGCAGGCACTTTGTGTAACGCGGCTGACGCTTTGAAAGCCGCAGGCGCATCTGACGTTGTTGCCTATATTACGCATGGCGTGTTGTCCGGAGAAGCGGTCAACCGCGTCAACGCATCGTCGCTGCGCAAGCTGGTCATCACGGATTCGATTATGGCCTCCGAAGCGACCAATGCGAGCGCGAAAATCCGCCAGCTTCCCATTGCGCCATTGTTGGGAGAGGCGATCAAGCGAATCGCAGACGAAAGCTCCGTTAGCTCCCTGTTCGACTGATGACGCCAGCCGACATCCTCCTAGCCAACCGCTTGGCGGACGCGGCAGGGCAAGCAATCCGGCCGTTTTTCCGGTCGGCCTTTACCCATGAACCAAAGGCTGACGCCTCACCTGTTACGGAGGCTGACCGCGCCGCCGAAAGCGCGATCCGGCGGATACTCGATGCCGAGTGCCCACGTGACGGCATCATTGGCGAGGAATTTGGCGAGAAGGCCGGTACGTCGGGTCGCCGCTGGGTTATCGACCCAATCGACGGCACCATAAGCTTCATGGCAGGGCGCCCAATATTCGGGACTTTGATTGCCCTGCTTGAAGATAACTGGCCGGTGCTCGGTATTATTGACCAGTGCATCAATGGCGAACGCTGGGTCGGCGCGGCGGGATATCCGACAACATTAAACGGCGCGCCGGTGCAAACACGCGCCTGCAGGGCGCTGGCTGACGCGGCGCTAGCAACCTCTGGCCCGCAATATTTCACGCAGCATGATGGCGACCATTTCATGGAGTTGGCCGCCAGGACAGCGCATAAGAGAATGCTGTTCGGTGGCGACTGTTACAATTACGCACTGCTGGCCAGCGGGCATATCGATGTTGTTGTCGAAGCAGGCTTGAAGCTGCACGATTTTGCCGCTTTAATTCCCGTCGTGACGGGCGCGGGGGGCATGATGAGCGATTGGTCAGGGGAGCCGCTTCACGCTGGTTCAGATGGACATGTTATCGCAATCGGCGACCCAGCGCGTCTAGATGATGTGCTTGAGGCACTGGCATGCCAGCATTGACGGACAAAAGTCGGGGTTTTGCATATTGCCAACACAGCCGCTTCGGCGTCTCGTTTCCACTCATTATTTCCTAAATACCGGCAGCAATGAAGCCGAGGAAGAAAGTTTCGTCTATCCCGATTGGGCAACCGTTCACGCGCAAAGCATGTTGGTCACTTGCGTCAGCTGTTGTGGGTTCCAGAGCGTTCAAAAAGGCAATAGACTTGCATTCACATGCGAATCCCGCTAGTCGCCCGCGTTCCGAATAAGCAGGCTGGCCAATAGGGCTGCCATGTCGGCTTGACACGGACTCAACAAAGGAGACCAAAATGCCCAAGCTCAAGACCAAGAGCGGTGTGAAGAAACGCTTCAAAATAACCGCAACCGGCAAGATCAAACATGGCGTCGTTGGAAAACGGCACCGTTTGAGCAGCCATAATGCCAAGTATATCCGCCAAAATCGCGGCACCAGCGTGATCTCTGATCCCGATGCCAAGACAATTAAGAAGTGGGCGCCTTACGGTCTTTAAGACTGCGCGTACGTTTTTAAGAAAAGGATATAGATTATGGCACGCGTTAAACGTGGTGTTACCACCAAAGCCAAACATAAAAGAATTTTAGAGCAGGCGAAGGGCTATTATGGCCGTCGCAAAAATACGATCCGCGTTGCACGTCAGGCCGTCGAAAAGGCCGGCCAATATGCATATCGCGACCGTAAGGTAAACAAGCGCAACTTCCGCGCATTGTGGATCCAGCGTATCAACGCCGCAGTCCGCGCCGAAGGGATGACCTACGGCGTGTTCATGCACGGCCTGAAGCTCGCTGGCGTTGAACTCGACCGGAAAGTGCTTGCAGACCTTGCGATGCACGAAGCGGCGATGTTTAGCACCATCATTGCGCAGTCGAAAGCGGCGCTGTCTAAGGCAGCTTAAGCCTCTCATTTCGATACATGCGCAAAAGGGCGTGGACGGCACTTGCCGTTCGCGCCCTTTTGCTTATTCAGGCAAACTATGATGAAAAATATTGCGACACTTCAAACCGACCTGATGGGCGCCATTGGTTCCGCGGACACGCTAGACGCGTTGGAGGCCGTGCGGATCGCAGCACTTGGCAAGCAGGGCAGCGTTTCGGCGCTGCTGAAGACCATGGGCAGCATGTCGCCCGAAGAGCGACAAACCCAAGGCCCCATCATCAACGGATTGCGTGAAAGCATCACATCGGCGCTTGCATCGAAAAAGGCTGACCTCGAAACCGCCGACCTAAACCGCCGCCTTGCCAGCGAGCGCGTCGATATGACGCTGCCCGCACCAGAAACACCCCGCGGAACCGTACACCCCGTCAGCCAGGTCATGGACGAGTTGGCCGAGATTTTTGCCGATATGGGCTTTGCTGTGGCCGAGGGGCCGGAGATTGAGGACGACTGGCACAATTTCACTGCGCTCAATATTCCAGAGACGCATCCGGCGCGTGCAATGCACGATACATTTTATTTCCCTGACGAAATGGCACGCGATGGCCAAAAAATGGTTCTGCGTACGCACACATCGCCTGTCCAAATCCGCACCATGACGTCGCAGGAACCGCCCATTCGTATTATCGCGCCGGGCCGTGTGTATCGCAGCGACAGCGATGCGACGCACACGCCGATGTTCCATCAGATTGAGGGGCTTGTCATCGACAAGGGCATTCATCTGGGGCATCTGAAATGGACGCTTGAAACATTTTTAAAGGCGTATTTTGAACGGGAGGACGTCGTCCTGCGCCTGCGCCCAAGCTATTTTCCGTTTACGGAGCCTTCCGTCGAGGTTGATGTCGGCTACTCGGTTGTCAACGGCAAACGCGTCATCGGCGGGGCCGAAGGCTGGATGGAAGTGCTTGGCTCCGGAATGGTCCACCGTAAGGTTATCGAGGCCTGCGGGCTCGACCCCGATGTCTGGCAGGGGTTTGCTTTTGGCACTGGCGTCGATCGTCTGGCGATGTTGAAATATGGCATGGACGATTTACGCGCGTTCTTTGACGGCGATAACCGCTGGCTTCAACATTATGGGTTCAATGCGCTCGATGTCCCGACGCTAAGCGGAGGCGTAGGCGCATGAAATTCTCTTTATCATGGCTCAAAGAGCATCTCGATACCGACGCCGACATTCATGCCGTTGCTGACTGCCTGAACCGCATTGGGTTGGAAGTCGAGGGCATCGAAAACCCCGCCGACGCATTGTCCGCCTTCCGCATTGCCAAAGTGTTGAGCGCTGCCCCTCATCCGCAAGCAGACAAGTTGCAAGTCTTGTCGGTCGACGCCGGAGGAGAGCCGCTTCAGGTCGTCTGCGGCGCGCCTAATGCCCGTGCGGGCATGCTTGGCGTCTTTGGCCCAGCAGGCGCCGTTGTCCCCGCCAACGGCATGGTACTGAAGGTCGCCGCCATACGGGGCGTCGAGTCCAACGGCATGATGTGTTCGATTGCCGAGCTAGAGCTTGGCGATGACCATGATGGCATAATTGAGCTTTCGGAAGATGCGCCCGTTGGGCAAGTCTATGCCGATTGGGCTGGCCTTGATGACCCTGTTATCGATGTCAGCATTACACCCAACCGTCAGGATTGCATGGGCGTGCGCGGAATTGCGCGCGACCTGGCGGCGGCAGGCCTAGGGACGCTGCGCGGGCTTGGCGAGGTCTACAAAATCGACCTGTCCGTGCCCTTAGAGGGCAGCGATGCTGCACCCATCGTCCGCACCGACGATGCGGCCGGATGCCCGGCTTTTTACGCACAATCAGTCTCTGGCGTGCGCAATGGCGATGCCCCCGAATGGATGCGCAGCAAGTTAAAGGCGATTGGCCAGAAACCGATTTCATTGCTCGTCGATATCACGAACTTTGTGTCGATTGATCTTGGCCGTCCGCTGCACGTCTATGACCGCGATAAGCTGAACGGTGCGCTTGTGGCCCGCAAGGCCGTCGACGGTGAGCAGATGGTCGCGCTCAACGGCAAAACCTACACGCTTGATGCCAGCATGACCGTGATTGCCGACGACGCAATGGTGCATGACATTGGCGGCATCATGGGCGGCGAACATAGCGGCGTGTCGGAAGGCACGACCGACGTCCTCATAGAGTGCGCCTTTTTCGACCCAGAGCATATCGCACGCACTGGCCAGAAGCTGGCATTGACCAGCGATGCACGTCAGCGTTTTGAACGCGGCGTCGATCCCGCCTTTTTGGATGACGGGTTGGCGATTGCGACCAAGCTGGTCTTGGACCATGCTGGTGGAACCGCAAGCGCCATCGCGCGGTCCGGCCAAGCGCCAGTTGCGCCGCGCAACATTGTATATGATACCGACTATTGCCGACGCCTTGGCGGCATTAATGTGCCGCAGGATGAACAACGCAACATCATAGAAAGGCTTGGCTTTTCCGTTACATCCGACTGGAATGTCGGCGTTCCATCATGGCGCCGTGACGTCGACGGCCCAGCCGATATTGTGGAGGAAGTTGTCCGCATGGTTGGCCTCGACAATGTCCTATCTGTGCCGCTTCCGCGCGCAGATGGCGTGGCCACACCAACCGCTACGCCTGCACAGTCGTTGGAGCGCAAAGTACGCCGCGCCGCAGCTGCACGCGGGTTGAACGAGGCGGTCAATTGGTCGTTCCTTCCCCAAAAGGCGGCGGATGCCTTTGGTGGCGGTGACTGGAGCCTTGCAAATCCGATATCCGAGGACATGAAGGTCATGCGGCCTTCATTGTTGCCTGGGCTGCTGTCGGCTGCACAACGCAACATGGATCGCGGCGCATCATCCGTGAGATTGTTTGAGATCGGGCGGCGCTACTTCGCGGGCACCGATGGCACGAGCGACGAGCGCGTCACGGCTGGCATCGTTCTAGCCGGCGAGCGTTCGACACGGAACTGGGCATCGGGCAAAGCGGCACGGTTTGACGCGTTCGATGCAAAGGCAGAGGCGATAGCGCTGCTGAAGGCCGCTGGCGTGGCCACCGACGGTTTGCTGGTGATGGACGATGCAGGCGCGCATTATCATCCTGGTCAGTCCGCGACATTGCGCATGGGGCCAAAGAACATATTGGCGGCCTTTGGCACATTGCATCCCGCAACCGCGAAGGCATTCGACCTTGATGGCAATGTCGTGGCCGCTGAAATCTTTTTGGACGCCATACCGCTTAAAAAAGCTGCAGGGTTTATGCGTCCGGCATTCACCCCACCAGCATTGCAGGCCGTGACGCGCGACTTTGCGTTTCTGGTCGCATTAGACACGCCCGCCAATGACCTTGTTCGGTCCATCAAGGGCTGCGACAAGGACAACATCGTCGCGGTGCGGCTATTTGACCGTTTCGTCGGTCAAGGCGTGCCTGAGGGCCAAGTCAGCTTGGCAGTTGAAGTTACGCTTCAGCCATCCGACAAAAGCTATAGCGATGACGATCTTAAAGCCATCTCAGACAAGGTGATCGCGGCGGCCACAAAACTGGGTGCAGTGCTTCGCGGATAAAAAGGCCGGGTGATTGCCGCCAACCTGCCGACAAACGGGTTGAAGCGATAATCAATCGTCCCTAAGCCGCGGGGCATGACGCTGAACCGCCGGACCTTTGCCATTATTTCCCACCCTGACGCTGGTAAGACCACGTTGACGGAAAAACTGCTGCTGCAGGGTGGCGCGATCCACTTGGCTGGCGAAGTCAAGGCACGCGGCCAAGCGCGGCGCGCGCGTTCGGACTGGATGAAGATCGAACAGCAGCGCGGTATTTCGGTCACCTCGTCAGTGATGACGTTCCAGAAAGACGATATCGTCTTCAATCTGCTCGACACGCCGGGGCATGAGGATTTTTCGGAAGACACTTACCGTACACTGACCGCTGTCGATTCGGCCATCATGGTCATCGACGCTGCGAAGGGCATCGAGCCGCAGACCCGCAAACTGTTCGAAGTTTGCCGCCTACGCAGCGTACCGATCATAACCTTTGTCAATAAGGTCGACCGTGAAGGTCGTCCGGCATTTGAAACCATAGACGAAGTCGCCGACGCGCTCGCGCTTGATGTGTGCCCGATGAACTGGCCAGTTGGCATGGGCGGCGAGTTTGAAGGCCTTTATGATTTCAACAGCGGCCGTCTGAGCCAGCCGTCCGGCGACAGCAAGGCTTTCGAAGGCAAGGCCAGCGACCATAGCGGGCTTGACGCCGCAACGTTGGAACATGTGCTGACGCCAGCCGGCGTAAACCGGCTGCGTGAGGAAGCCGAACTTGCCCGGGCCGGCTATTCCGACTTTGACCTGACCGCGTTCCAGAACGGCGACCTTACACCTGTGTATTTCGGCTCCGCATTGAAGGAATTCGGCGTCATCGAGCTTATCAATGCCATTGCGGCCTTCGCCCCGTCACCCCGTCCGCAGCCAAGTTCAAAGGGCGCTATTGATCCGTCGGAAAAGGAAGTCACTGGCTTTATTTTCAAAGTGCAGGCCAATATGGACCCGCAGCATCGTGACCGCATTGCGTTTATGCGTTTGTGTTCCGGCACATTCAGGCGCGGTATGAAGTTAACGCCGTCAGGGCTTGGAAAGCCAGTGGCGATCCATTCCCCGATCTTATTTTTTGCGCAGGATCGCGAAATTGCCGACAGCGCGGAACCCGGCGATATCATTGGCATTCCCAACCATGGCACGCTGCGCGTTGGTGACACCTTGTCCGAACGCAACGACGTGCGCTTTACAGGCTTGCCGAATTTCGCGCCGGAAATCTTGCGCCGCGTTGTGCTGCGCGATCCGACCAAAACCAAGCAACTGCGCAAGGCGCTAGATGACTTGAGCGAAGAGGGCGTGATTCAGGTATTCTATCCTGAAATCGGTTCCAACTGGATCATTGGCGTAGTCGGGCAGTTGCAGCTAGATGTGCTTATTTCGCGGCTTGAGGCGGAGTATAAGGTTGACGCTTTCTTGGAAGCTGCGCCCTACGATACGGCACGCTGGTTGATTGGTGCAGAGAGTGCATTGGCGCAATTCATATCTTTTAACGGCGGGAACATGGCGAAGGATCGCGACGGTCACCCCGTTTTCATGGCGCGCTCATCATGGGATGTCAGCTACCAGCAGGAAAAGCATCCCGACCTGAAATTTAGCGCGACCAAAGAACGCTAACGTCAGACAGAAACGCCGAATGGTTCGATGTCTGCGCCGCCGATCACGAACTGGGTACCGTCTGGTGCGGGCGCTTTTGCCGATATGTCAGCGAGGTTGAAGGCAAAGGTCAAGTCACTGCGCCGACCCAAACCCACGCACATGGCCGGTGTGAATATCAACCGGTAGAATGTCCGGATATTTGTCGCACAGCCATTTGGGCGGCGTGGCGGTTGGCATGCGCGTTGCGCAGAATTGAGGCAAAGACGGGCCGCTGGCGGAAAACCCGATTAGTGTAGGCGATACAAACGCGCCACAATTTGCGCACTTTGCCATTTTATTGCCACGAGTCTCGACTATGTCCTTGCGTATGACCAAAGTTGGATACATCGGACCGCGCATGAGTGACATCTTATTAACGCCATCGACGCCACTGCAAGATGCCTTGCCGGGCATCGACGTCGCAGATCGCGCGGCCGCGCTTAAACGCGTTCCCGACGATAAGGCCATGCTGCGCGCGGTCGCTGAACTGACCCGCGACCTTGCCACGCCCAACCCGCGAATTTTTTGGTCCGACTTTTTGGCGTCGGCTTTCTTGGGCTATGCCGGACTATTTGTGGCCATCATCTCTGGAAACATTTGGCTTCAATGCGCCGCCGCTCTGGTGTCGGTGCTTGCGCTCTATCGCGCGGGCGGCTTCATTCATGAGGTAACCCACGTAAAGCATTCTGCGCTTCCCGGCTTCCGCTTGGGGTTCAACGCGGTGATCGGCGTGCCGCTGCTGGTGCCGTCCTATATGTATGAAGGTATCCACAACCTTCACCATGCACGCACGCGTTACGGCACCGATCAAGATCCTGAATATCTGCCACTTGCCTTGATGAAGCCTTGGACATTGCCCCTGTTCATTGTTGCCTCGCTGTTCGCGCCATTTGCCTTGTTGTTCCGCAACGCCGCGCTTGCACCGCTTTCGCTGGTCATTCCGCCACTACGCAAGATTGTCGTTGAGCGGTATTCGGGCCTCGCGATCAATCCCGCCTTCCGCCGCCGCGCAGCCGAGGGCGAGGCACATCGCAACTGGATGGTTCAGGAAACCGCGGCAAGCATCTGGTCAATTATCCTGCTTGCCGGCGTGTTTACTGGTTTTATCCCCTTAAACGCCTTCCTGATATTCCTTTTTATCGTCTCGAGCGTCGCGGTGCTCAACCAAGTCCGCACGCTGGTTGCGCATTTGTGGGAGAATGACGGCGAACCTCTAAGCGTCACTGCCCAGTTCCTCGACAGCGTCAACGTGCCGCCTCCAGGCGTCCTTGCGGAGATCTGGGCGCCCGTAGGGCTGCGCTATCATGCGCTGCACCACCTGCTGCCAAGCGTTCCCTATCATGCCCTAGGCGAAGCCCACCGCCGCCTGACGGCGCAACTGGCGCCCGGTTCCGTGTACCACCGCGCAAGCTATAATGG
Organism: Sphingorhabdus sp.; assembly: GCF_029865925.1. Lineage (GTDB taxonomy): Bacteria > Pseudomonadota > Alphaproteobacteria > Sphingomonadales > Sphingomonadaceae > Sphingorhabdus_B. The sequence goes on along the minus strand of NZ_JARXAI010000097.1, from coordinate 27,572 downwards.
CTTGGCTGGCTTGGTCTATCGGCTGGCGCGCAGCACCCTCGTGCGCGGCGTCTAAACGGCAACAGTCATCGCGAATCTATATGATCCGCGACGGCAGCGATAGCAGTTGCTGCGTGGAGCAATGTTGCGGCCTTCTCTGGTGAGAGTGCCCAGTGAGTTAGGGGGCAAAACCCTAACATCAAAACGGGTCACCTTTAGCCTCCCATAAAGCGGAGTTTAGGCGCGACTTGTATGTTGTGAGATGTGTGTCGGACGCTGCTGAGTTTCTGGTTTCTAACTAGTTAATCAATCCCAGCTAACCGCATCTTTTCTCGAGTGCGGCTACCAGGCTTTCCTCGTCGATACCTACTGCACGGGCAAACGCTCTGGTAAAACCAAAAATGTACACACGCCCAGGCAATGCCGAAAAGTCGTCGTTCTCGATCGCTGCCAAAAAACGCAGTGAAATTTTCGTGCGATCGGCGATGTCTTGGAGAGCAAGATTGGCCATCGTACGAGCTTGGTTAAGCCTAGCGCCAATCAATTCCATCTCGCCCACAAGAGGCTCTTTTTGAACAAAGCTCACTTCAGCTCTCCCCCGAAGAAGGCGATTTTCCGCTACATCATATTAGCAAAACGAATCTCTCTTCCCCTACTTTTACTATAAGTTATCCACAGAGTCGAATCGTGGGAAATGAGGCAAAGCCCTAACCTCAAAAACGGGCCCCCTTTTGACCGGCCCCAATTGGGCGGTCCGGGTTAATTTTTAGTGCATGATCACCTCCTTGGCCAGTGCTGGCCGCAGGTGGAGCGTCGCGGAAACGGCAGAACCCTTGAGACTCTTTTTTACCAAAATACGAACATCCCTCTGCGGATCCGAACATGTTCCGAAGATGGTTTAAAATTGGATTTTGTAAAACGGCTGTTTTGCAAACCGTTGATTTTCCTAAGAAAACTGGAGCGGGCGAAGGGATTCGAACCCTCGACCCCAACCTTGGCAAGTGACCGGTCGACAACAATATATTGATATAAAACAACAATTATGGACTTTTGCAAATCCGTTTATGTTACGTTTACAAACACCGGCATTGCAACCCTAACAAATCCCAATTTAAGCAAGCGAATATGGGACCTGTCAATATGAGAGGGTCATTATCACCCCTAATGCTGAGGGACTCCGTCTGTAATTTCGTAATAGTCGCCTTTTTCGGCGACGAAGATGTTCATTTTCAGTGATGTATTGGTCGGTCGATCAAATGCCCCCATCGCAACTGCTATCCAATCGCGATGTATTGGTTCCCAAAATAGAGAAGAACCACATATTCTGCAGAACCCACGGCGAATTTTTTCAGACGAAAAATACCAAGAGATGTCACTATCGCCACGGATGTTTATCAGCGATTTTGGAATGTCGGTTGAGGCAAAGCAATGTCCAGAATGTTTGCGGCATTTGATACAATGGCAAACATCAGGTTGTGGAATTTCGCAATTTACTTCGAACCTGATTGCCCCGCACAAACACGAACCAGAATGTAATGCTGACATATTGGAAATCCCCTCATCGGCATATTACGGCAAGATAAATTGCAGCACAATAAGCGGCAAAGGTTTTCAGATTCGACTAAATCCGTTTATGATCCGTTTATAGGTTTTTTGGGGGATTCTCGAAAAAGACTATTTTGTAAGTTCTTGATTTTCCTAGGAAAACTGGAGCGGGCGAAGGGATTCGAACCCTCGACCCCAACCTTGGCAAGGTTGTGCTCTACCCCTGAGCTACGCCCGCTCTGGCGGTCAGGCAACTAATTCCTGACGGGTGAGGTGGGCCGTTAGCATGGGGTATATCCCCTCGCAAGCAACAAATGGCCGCTTTTTACGAAAATGGGATAAAGCCTATCTTGTGAAAGACACCACTTTGCCCACATAGAGGTCGAAACGAATCCTGAAGATTGGAGAAATGACCTTGGCGACGATGGGCCTCACCACCGACGAACAAAAAGCCGTCGAGCAATTTCGGATCGACGTAGTCACTCCGTCGATGGAGCGGCTCGTCATTCTGGACTTTTGGGCCGAATGGTGCGGGCCGTGCAAGCAACTTACGCCGATTTTGGAGAAGGTCGCGGCGGAATATGCCGATCGCGGCGTAATATTGGCCAAGATCAATGTAGATGAAAACAAGTTCATCGCCGCGCAATTTCAGGTGCGCTCCATTCCAACAGTCTACGCCATGTTTCAGGGACAGCCCGTCGCAGACCTGTCGCCCGCGCGCACGGAGCCGCAATTGCGCCAGATGCTGGACCAGTTGCTTGAGAAGCTACCCATCGTGGCTGGTGATACGGCCCCGGACCCATTGGAGCAACTGGCGCCGCTTGTAGAAGAGGCAGAAATGCTTTTGGCGCAAGACGATGCAGAGCAAGCGTATGGCGTGTTCGCCGAAGTGCTTTCGGTTCTGCCGGAGCACCCTGCGGCGCTGTCAGGCTTGATCCGCGCATTGACCGCGCTGGGCCGTCGAGACGAGGGCCAAGCCATATTTGACAGCCTCAGCGAGGAATTGCGCAGTAATCCAGTCCTGGAAAAGGCAGGGTCAGTGTTGAGCATTGCCGCCGCGGCCGTTCCCCCTGAAGAACTGGCGGGACTGAAGGCATCCGTAGCGGCTTCGCCCGATGATCATGCCCTGCGGCTTGAGCTTGCCAAAGCCTTAATGGCTGCAGGCGACCGCGATGGCGCCGCCGAAGCCTTGTTAGTTATCATAGCGGCGGACCGGGAATGGAACGACGGGGCAGCCAAGGCCCGCCTTTTGGAGATATTTGTGTTGATTGGATTGGAAGACCCGTGGGTGGCGGCAACACGGCGCAAATTGTCAGCGGTCCTTTTCGGATGACCACGCGCCGCATCTCGGTATTCCCGCTTACCGGGGCCATCATCTTTCCAAGCATGCAATTGCCGCTGCACATCTTTGAGCCGCGCTACCGCGATCTGGTCAGCGATTCGCTTGCCCGCGACAGAAACGTTGGCATGATCCAGCCCAAGGGGCAGGGCAACCAGCCGCCCCTGTTTAATGTCGGCTGCCTCGCGCGGATCCAAGACGTCGAGGCGCTTGAGGATGGCCGGTACAATATCATCCTTGAAGGTGTGCAACGCTTTTCCGTGGTGAACGAGCTTAACGTCACCACAAGCTTTCGGCAGGTGGAGGCCGAATTGTGGGACGAAGATGAAGCGAACGACACGCTGTCGCTCGCCGAGCGCGCATCTATCGAAATTGAATCGCGCAGATTTGCTGAGGCGCAAGGGTATAACGTCGATTGGACGGCCGTGTCACAATTGGACGATTATTCGCTGGTCAATGCCATCGCGCAGATTGCGCCATTCGACTTTGCGGCCAAGCAGGCCTTGCTTGAGGCGCGCGGCCTGTCTGATCGGGCGGACACGATTGTTCAACTGATGCAGTTTTTCGGACGACGCGATAGCTCTGAAGATCGTGTGACCCTTCAATAGCTAGCCAACAAAACTGGCCCGTAGGCCGTCGATCACAAACTGCGCGGCAAGCGCGCCCAAAAGCACGCCGAGAAGCCGTGTAATCACGGCTTCGGCATTGGCACCCAACACGCGCATGATTGGCCCAGCGGCGAGTAACGCCAGCAGGGTAAGGGCCAATACTGTTCCCAGCGCCGCCAAAATGACGCCCGCGCGGTCAATCCCACTATTCTGCGACATCAGCAGCATCACCGACGCGATTGAGCCCGGCCCAGCGATCATCGGCATGGCCATCGGGAAAACAGAGACGTCTTCAATTTCAGGCGTATCGATAATTTTTTGCGCACGCTCCTCTCGGCGTTCCGTCCGCTTCTCGAAGACCATGTCGATAGCGATAAGGAACAGCATGATGCCGCCCGCGATCCGGAAGCTATTCAATTCAATGTGCAGCGCGCCGAGCAATTGTTCGCCAAACAATGCGAACACCAGCAATATCCCCGACGCCACCATAACCGCGCGCAACGCCATGTTCCGCCGCTGCGCAACATTGGCGCCCTTAGTCAGGCTGGCATAGATGGGCGCGCAGCCTGGCGGATCGATAACCACAAAAAAGGTGATGAATGCCGAGAAAAACAGATCAATCAATTTGGTGCCGCAACCTGATCAGATATGACCGTCTCTGAAACGGTGCCGTTCCATAATTTGACTTCAACGTTCCGCGCGCCGTTTGGCTGAACCGCCCAAGTGTAGCTGAGCGATTGGTCCCGCGCATAGCCGGCCTTCATCGCCGCGCCCTCGGGCGGGGCAACAAGCGATGCGGTGGCGCTGCCTTTGCAGCTTGCAACTTTGGTCTCGATCATTTCTTTAGATGCCCGTGGCGCGGTCAGGGTATCGCCATGATTGAGCACCCATTTCCATGCCCCGTCACCTGCTGCATTGGTTTCGACAAACTGCCAAACGGTTGTGAAATAGCCGACCGAACCGTCGCCCCTTTGCCACGCGCCAGTCGTCACACCGGTTTTGCCGTCGCAGGACATGACGGCCTTGTGCGGCTGCCATTTCACCGACTTGGCGGGATCTGCCCTGCCCTTCAAATATTCAAGCGCCGTTGCAGGCTGCGGCACGAACATCACTGCGTCTTTGGCAGCCATCTGGCGAAATGCCGTCCACTGCCCCTTTTCCTGCGCCAGTTGGTTGAAGCCGATCTCTGCGACGATAATCGCGCTTGGGTTCGCAATCTTTGGTTGGAAATTTCCAAATTCAGGGCTTGGTCCCGCGGCGCAACCGCCCAATGCTGCAACAAAAAGAAGGGCAGGATACGCTTTCATGGCATCAAATTCCTTCAGGTGCAGACATCCCGGCACGGCGGTAGGCGGCAACCAAAGTGTTGCGCAACAGGCACGCGATAGTCATTGGCCCGACGCCGCCCGGCACGGGCGTGATTGCGCCAGCACGCGCCAATGCGTCGTCAAAGGCAACGTCCCCCACAAGGCGGCCCTTGCCTTGGCCTGCCTCAGGTTCGAGGCGGTTAATGCCAACATCAATGACCACTGCACCCGCTTTCAACCAGTCACCCGTCACCATTTCCGCACGACCAACCGCAGCGACCACAATGTCCGCACGGCGCACGACCTCTGGCAAGTCCTGCGTTCGGCTATGCGCGATAGTAACGGTGCAGTTTTCGGCCAAAAGCAATTGTGCCATCGGTTTGCCAACAATATTTGACCGCCCAATGACCACGGCGTTCTTGCCGGATAGATCCCCCAGATGGTCTTTCAACAGCATCAGGCAGCCAAGCGGCGTGCAGGGGACAAACGCGTCTTCGCCCACCGCAAGCCGTCCGGCATTCACGACATGAAAGCCGTCAACATCCTTCGCCGGATCAATGGCGGCGATGACAGCCTTATCGTCGATATGCGGTGGCAGGGGCAATTGCACCAATATGCCATCGACGGCGGCATCGGCATTAAGTGTTTCCACCAACGCAATCAGTTCGTTTTGCGAAACCGACGTCGGTAGGCGATGCTCGAAGCTGTTCATGCCAGCCTCGACGGTCGCCCTCTTCTTCGATCCGACATAGACTTGGCTGGCCGGGTCTTCGCCCACAAGCACAACGGCAAGGCCGGGCTTGCGATCAGTTAGCGTGACGAAGGGCTCAACGGCAGAGGCAACACGCTGGCGCAAATTGGCCGCAAACGCCTTACCATCAATGATCGCAGCGCTGCTCACATGCCGGCCGCAGAAATATCATTGGCCAGGCCCGCCAAAAGCATCTGCAATATGCGCAGACCGATCAGCAGCACCATGGGCGAAAAGTCGATCATGCCGGTATCGGGCATAATCTTGCGAATGGGTTTTAGAAACGGGTCAATAATGACAGAAAGAGCCTGCCAAATGGACGCCACGATGTTGTTCGACAGGCTGACCACGTTGAAAGAAATCAGCAAGCTTAAGATGAACTGGATGATCACGACAGTCGACAGGATCGTCATCAAATAGCCGATTATGGAAATGAGCGCGACAAGCATGAAATTCTCCAAAAAGGTTCGCCCGTGCGATTAGCCGAGCCGAGGCGCTGTATCAACAGCCTAAAACGGTGCAATGTCCAGTTTACTTGTGGATGAGCGTGCCTGCACCCTGCACGGTAAACATTTCTATAAGCATCGCGTGGCTGGTGCGGCCATCCAATATGACGGCTGCATCAACGCCGGATTCTACAGCATCAACGCATGTCTGGATTTTGGGGATCATACCGCCGCTGATCGTGCCGTCATTCTGCAATTTGGCAATGGCGGCAGGGTCAAGGTCCGTCAGCAATTCACCCGATTTGCTAAGCACGCCTGCCACATCTGTTAATAGGAAAAGACGCGAAGCGCCCAAGGCGCTTGCAATGGCGCCAGCCATGGTGTCGGCGTTAATGTTATAGGTGTGACCATCTGCGCCAACGCCGATCGGTGCGATGACGGGGATCATGCCAGCTGCGCTAATGGTGTCGATGATGCTGCGGTCAACGGTCGTTGGTTCGCCTACAAAGCCAAGGTCGATATTCCGTTCAATATGGCTGTCGGGGTCCTTTTGTGTGCGCTGCACCTTGGTTGCGGTGACTAACCCGCCATCCTTACCCGAAATGCCAAGCGCCTTGCCGCCCGCAGCGTTAATCCAGCCGACAAGTTCCTTGTTGATTGCGCCAGACAGGACCATTTCGGCAATCTTTGCGGTTTCGGCATCCGTGACGCGAAGGCCATCAACAAATTCGCTCTCGACGCCTAATTTTTTGAGCATTGCGCCAATCTGTGGGCCGCCACCATGCACCACCACAGGGTTGATGCCGACAGCCTTTAGCAGCACGACATCATCGGCGAAGTCACGCGCTAGGCTGGCATCGCCCATGGCGTGCCCGCCATATTTTACGACAAAGGTCTTGCCCGCATAACGCTGCAGATAAGGGAGCGCCTCAGTAAGAGTTTCGGCCTTAGCGAGATTGACGGGATCAATGGTCATGCGTGTTACCTGCTTTGGGGTCCGTGCCGTCAAGTTTATGGCCATAGCTGACAAAGAAAGTGATGAGCAATGGCACCATGATCATGCTCAGAACGACCTTGGCAAGCATTTGGCCTAACAATAATTCCGTGATGGGGAAAACGCCGTAAAAGGCAATGATTACGAACAACAATGTATCGATAATCTGCGACAGCACCGCAGCGATAGCACCGCGCAACGCGACATATTTACCAACGGTGTTTTTCAGACGATCAAACAGATAGACGTTGAGCATTTGCGACACGCCATAAGCAACAATGCCTGCAAGCCAAATGCGCGGCGTCTGCCCTATCATGGTGTTGAACGCATCGAGATATTTGTCATCCATCTTGGGTGACGGCGGCAATGACAGTACCAGTAAAGCCAGCAATATCGACGCTATAAGCGGAATAAAACCATATTTAACAAGTCGGTCCGCAATAACTTTCCCGTGCAAGGCTGCAATCGAGCTGGATAAGATGACAAGCAAAAGAAACGGGAAAATGCCCGCTTCGACCGCCAGCGGCCCTAAAGAAACCTGCTTATTTCCAAGCACGCCGGCAATGCACACCATGCCGCCGTAAATGATTGAAAACATGAAAAGCGATTTCGGGATACCCCCGCCGGTCGCGTGTGATGTGGTTTGAATAGTCATCCAGAACTGACTAGCGTCTAATTTTATTGGCGCAAGACTAACGATGGCGCTAGTTCTAATATGGAAATGACAAAATGCCGCCCTGCTGGGCGTGTTTTCGGGGAAAACATTCATGCAAATTTTGATGAGCCTGGCAGGCATGGCCTTGATTTTGGCAATCGCCATTTTGCTGTCATCCAACCGTCGCGCTATCAGATTTCGTGTAGTGGGGGCAGCCTTTGCCTTGCAGGCGAGCATCGCCGCATTGGTCTTGTATACCTCAACCGGCAAAGTGGTGTTGAACGCGGCGTCTTCCGGCGTATCCAATCTACTTGGCTATTCGGCCAAAGGCACTCAGTTTATTTTTGGCCCGCTTGCCTCGCCTGAAATCGGCGGCAACAGCTTTGCGATTGCTGCGCTGCCCGTCATCATCTTTTTTGCCTCATTAATTTCGATCCTCTATTATTTGGGCATCATGCAATATGTCATCCGCTGGATTGGCGGCGGCTTGCAGAAAATCACCGGCATTTCGAAAGTCGAAAGCCTGTGTGCGGCGGCCAATATCTTTGTGGGCCAGTCGGAATCGCCCTTGGTCATTCGCCCCTATCTCGCTGACTTGAAACCCGAACAACTATTCTGCGTCATGACCGTCGGCATGGCGGGCGTCGCTGGAACTATTCTTGCTGCTTATGCGTCTATGGGCATCCGCATCGACTATCTGCTGGCGGCGGCTTTCATGTCAGCGCCGGGTGGGATATTGATGGCGAAAATCATGATGCCCGATGTGCCAGCGGTTGCCTTGGCAGAGGGCAACCCGGCGTTAGCCAACCCACATCCTGATGATGAACCTGTGATGGTGCATGACGATGGTGAGGAGAAGCCCGCAAACATCATCATGGCCGCAGCGCAAGGGGCGCAGACGGGTGTCCGCCTTGCCGTAGCCGTGGGGGCTATGGTTCTTGCCTTTGTCGCGCTGGTTGCGCTCGCCAATGGTATATTGGGCGGCATTGGTGGCTGGTTCGGCTTGCCGGACTTAAGCTTTCAGCAAATTGTGGGCTATGTATTTGCGCCGGTAATGTTCCTGATTGGCGTGCCGTGGCAGGAAGCGCTTCAGGCTGGCGGCCTATTCGGTACGAAGATCGTCCTCAACGAATTTGTGGCGTTCATTGACTTGGGCGCGTTGAAAGAATTGTCGGCGCCCACCGTCGGCATCGTCACCTTTGCTTTGTGTGGTTTCGCCAATTTCAGTTCAATTGCGATCCAGATGGCCGTCACCGGAAGCCTGGCACCCAACCAGCGGCCCATGATTGCTAAGCTTGGCTTAAAGGCGTTGGCCGCCGGCTCGCTCGCCAACCTGATGAGCGCTGCGCTGGCTGGGTTATTTTTGTCACTGGCCTGACTAGCTTTCGCCAGCCGCGCGTTTCAATTCATATAACAGGTCAAGCGCGGCGCGGGGGCTAAGCGCGTCGATGTCGAGGTCAGACAGCTTTTCACGCAAGGCGTCCACCTTGGCTTCGGCGGCGTCCATGGCGGCGCTGAACAAGGGAAGGTCCCCAAGTCCAGCCGCAAGCCCGCCAGTTTCGGCGCGCCCTTTTTCCAGCTTGCCCAACACCCCGCTTGCGCGGGCCACAACCTGCGGCGGCAGGCCAGCAAGCTTGGCTACCGCAATGCCATAGCTTCGGTCGGCCGGACCGTCGGCTAGCTCATGCAACAATACAAGATCACCCTTATATTCCTTCGCCCGCACATGGTGCAGCGACAGCGCATCCAGGCTTTCGGACAGTCGCGTCAGCTCATGATAATGGGTAGCAAACAGGCATCTGCAACGATTGGTTTCATGAATGCCTTCAACCACCGCCCAAGCAATGGCAAGGCCATCATAGGTCGACGTGCCGCGTCCAACTTCGTCCAATATGACAAAGCTGCGTTCCGTGGCCTGCGCCAGAATTGCCGCGGTTTCGACCATTTCGACCATGAAGGTTGACCGTCCGCGCGCCAGATTGTCCGAGGCACCGACACGGCTGAACAAACGGTCAACCAGCCCAAGCCGCGCCGCATTTGCCGGGACGTAGCTGCCCGCCTGCGCCAATAAAACGATCAACGCATTCTGCCGCAAAAAGGTCGACTTACCGCCCATGTTAGGCCCGCTGACGAGCCACAAGCGCTTTTCGGGCGACAGCTTGCAGTCATTGGCGATGAAGCGGTCTCCCGACTTGGCTAACGCGCTTTCCACGATAGGGTGGCGGCCACCCTGTATCTCAAGACATGGGTGCCCAAAAAAGCTTGGGCGACACCAATTGCTCTCCGCCGCGCGTTCGGCAAGTGCGGCTGAAACATCAATGCGCGCCAAGGCGTCGGCGCTTGCGGCAATCGGGTCACGGCGATTAAGTATAAGCGCGATTAGTTTCTCAAGATGCGCTGCCTCTGCTGCCAGCGCGTGCCCACCTGCCTGCGTTATCCGCAACGCTTCCTCATGCAGTTCGGGGGAGTTAAACCGCACGGCGCCCGCCATCGTCTGACGGTGGGTAAAGCCAGTCCCAGGCGCCATCAAAGCATCGCCATGCTTGGCAGGCACCTCAACAAAATAGCCCAGCACCGCATTGTGCCTGATTTTGAGCGCGGCGACGCCCGTGGCATCGCGATAACGCGCCTCCAGTTGCGCAATAGCTTGCCGCCCGTCGCGACCCGCAACACGCAACACGTCCAACGCCGCGTCATAGCCCTCGGCAATATAGCCCCCTTGCGCTGTGTCCGTCGGCGGTGACGTCACCAGAGCACGGACGAGGAGATCCACCATATGCCCATGGCCATCCAGTACGGGCAGAAGATGATCCAGCAGCTCGGGCCGGTCTGCCATGCCCCCCAGCCGTTCGCGCAATACGCGGGCCGCATCAAGCCCGTCGCGGATTTGTCCCAAGTCCCTTGGGCTGCCGCGCCCGGCAACCACACGCCCAAGCGCGCGGGCAATATCAGGCAATTGCCGCAAGGCTGCACGGACGGCATCGCGCGTGAGCGGCGCATCGTGAAACCATTGCACCAGCGATAGCCGCGCGTCGATCTTCGCCTTGTCCATCAATGGCGCGGCAAGATCGGACGCCAGCTGCCGCGCACCCGCACCTGTAATTGTGCGATCAACCTCGGCCAATAAGGAGCCCGCCCGACCGCCTTTACTTGCGCTGTTGATCTCAAGGCTGTCGCGCGTTGCTTGATCAATCAGAAGATGTTCATGCACCTCGCGGCGGACTGGTAGCTTTAGGAAAGGCATTTTGCCCTGCCCTGCATGCGCGAGATAGGAAATCAGTCCCCCCGCAGCCGCCTGCTCTGCGCGTGTCACGGGGCCAATGGAACCGAGCGTGGTGAGCGCGAAATGCTGCCTCAGCAAATCGCCGCCAACAGTGCTTTCAAAATCTGCACGTGGCCGGATGATGGCGTCCGGCGGCGATTGAGGGAGGCCTTCCGGAACAACCAGCTCGCTGGCGGAAAGGCGCGCCAACTCTGCCTCAAGCGATCCGCCCGTCACCGTTAATAGTTCAAAATAGCCAGTTGAAATATCCGCCGCCGCAAGTCCGAAAAATTCCCCGACCTGCGCAACTGCAACAAGCATGTTCGACGCCCAGCTATCCAGCAGACTGTCCTCAGTCAGCGTCCCAGCGGTCACAAAACGCACAATGTCGCGGGTGACCAATGTCTTGCCACCCCGCGCCTTGGCTTGCTCCGGGCTTTCGGTCTGCTCCGCGATAGCCACGCGGTGCCCCGCCTTGATCAACCGCGCCAAATAGCCTTCGGCGGCATGCACCGGCACGCCACACATCGGGATCGGCGTGCCATCATGCTCGCCCCGTGACGTCAAGGCGATATCAAGCGTCGCTGCCGCGGCCCTTGCATCATCAAAGAACAGTTCGAAAAAATCACCCATGCGGTAAAACAGCAGGCAGTCACCCGCTTTGGCCTTCAGGCCCAGATATTGCACCATCATCGGTGTCGGTGTGTTTTCCCCCGCCATATGCTATGCGTTAGCGAAGCCCGACGGGCGGGGCAATGCTTGCCCTTGCGTCAGTAGCGCGTTAAGGGGGTGATAAAGTTGAAAAATCGTTAGGGGTCCAGAATGAGAGAAACGAACGATAGCGATGTCCAAATCACCCCGCAGGAAGCTTTGGATTTCCATTCGCAAGGCCGTCCGGGGAAAATCGAAATTGTGGCGACCAAGCCCATGGCAACGCAACGCGACCTGTCGCTCGCCTATTCGCCCGGCGTCGCCGTACCCGTGCAGGCTATTTATGATGACCCGGCCACCGCTTATGATTACACCGCGAAAGGCAATTTGGTTGCAGTAATCTCTAACGGAACCGCGATCCTTGGCATGGGTAATCTGGGCGCGCTAGCGTCAAAACCTGTCATGGAGGGTAAGGCAGTCCTTTTCAAACGCTTCGCTGATGTCGATTCTATCGACATCGAAGTGGACACCGAAGATGCGCAGCGCTTCATTGACGCGGTTGAATTGCTTGAGCCTACTTTTGGCGGCATCAATCTGGAAGACATTGCCGCGCCCGATTGCTTCATCATTGAACAGACTTTGAAAGAGCGGATGAACATCCCGGTCTTTCACGATGACCAGCATGGCACCGCGATTATCGCAACCGCTGGATTGATTAACGCGTGCGAGCTGACCGGTAAGTCACTCAAAGATATAAAGGTTGTATGCAACGGCGCTGGCGCCGCCGCAATTTCCTGTATCGAGTTGTTCAAGAGCATGGGCGTGCCACACGACAATGTCATCATGTGCGACTCAAAGGGTGTCATATATCAAGGCCGCATTGAGGGCATGGACCAATGGAAATCGGCGCATGCCGCAAAGACCACTGCGCGCAGCCTAGCCGAGGCAATCGTCGGCGCTGACGTATTTCTGGGGCTTTCCCGTGCCAATATCTTGACGGCCGATATGATGAAAACCATGGCGGATCAGCCGATCATCTTTGCGATGGCAAACCCCGACCCCGAAATCTCCCCGCCAGTTGCGCGCGCTGCCCGTCCCGACGCAATTGTCGCGACTGGCCGGTCGGATTTCCCCAATCAGGTCAACAATGTCCTGTGTTTCCCCTTCCTGTTCCGTGGCGCGTTGGATGTGCGGGCCACTAGCATAAACGAGGCGATGAAGATTGCAGCGTCGCATGCGTTGGCGCAATTGGCGCGCGAAACTGTGCCGGAAGAAGTGGCAGCGGCCTATGGCGGGCTCATGCACAAATTCGGCCGAGATTATATCATCCCATCACCATTTGATCCGCGTCTGATGGAAATTGTTGCTTCCGCAGTTGCCAAGGCTGCGATGGATTCGGGCGTGGCGCAAAAGCCGATTGCCGATATGGACGCCTATCGCGCCAGCCTGCGTGCACGCCAAAACCCGACCACGTCGGCGCTGACGCAGGTTTATCAAGCCGCGCGCGCGAAACCCAAGCGCGTGATTTTCGCTGAAGCTGAAGAAGATGTCGTGCTGCGCGCTGCCGTCCAGTTCAAACAGGATGGCTACGGCGTGCCGATATTGATTGGCCATGAAGCGCGCGTCACCGAAAACCTGATCGGGCTCGGCGCGAACCCGGACGAATATGAAATCCATAACAGCGGCCAAAGTCCGTTCGTCAATAAAATGGTCGACCGATTGTACGACCGGCTTCAGCGGCGTGGATATTTGCGCCGCGATATTCAGCGGATGGTCAATCGCGACCGCAACATCTTTGGCGCACTGTTGCTGCAAATGGATCAAGCTGATGCCATGATCACGGGCGTTACCCGCACCTTTAGCCAGACACTGGGCGAATTGCGTCGCGTGCTTGACCCGAAAAAGGATGCAGTGCCCTTTGGCATTCACGTCATGGTCGGCAAGACGCACACGACGTTTATTGCCGATACGACAGTGAACGAACGCCCAACTGCGGAAGAATTGGCGCACATCGCCGAAAAGACTGCAGCTGTCGCCCGCCGCATGGGCCATGTGCCGCGCGTGGCGTTCCTGTCATTCTCTACCTTTGGCAACCCTGCCGGAACATGGCTTAACAATATCCGCGACGCCGTTACATTGCTCGACGCCCGTCGGCCCGATTTTGAATATGAAGGCGACATGCCGCCTGACGTTGCCTTAAACCCAGCAGTGATGAAAAATTATCCGTTCTGCCGATTGTCCGGCCCGGCGAATGTTCTGGTCATGCCCGGGCTTCAGTCGGCAAATCTTTCGGCAAAGCTACTGCGCGAATTGGGCGGGGATCAAGTCATTGGTCCGATGCTGCTGGGTATGGAGCGCCAAGTGCAAGTCGCGACCATGGCATCCAGCACAAGCGACCTTGTGACCCTTGCAGTGTTGGCAGCAGCAGGCGTTACGGAGTAGCTCACTAGCAAACCGAAGCTCCGCTTCAGAACGCAAACAGCCTCAGAATGCCGATTTGACGTCGGTCAGGAATTTAATTTAATTCGGGCTGTTCGGCGTCCCGCCTTGACCACCACCGGCACCGACAGCTCCGATATTGCCGAAGATTTCTTCGAAGAAGCTCGTGTCGCGGCCAAGTGTTGGGGTCTTATCGCCTTCGGGGCTGATTTTGGAAATCAGTTCTTTGCCGGTTTGCGACACCGACGCAACATTGCCCGCTTGGTCGAAACGGACCTTGAGCACATATTGATTTTCCGCCACGGGCTGCGAAAATGCCAATTGCTTGGCGTCACGCGAATAATAATACCAGTCATTCTTGTCGAACTGGCCAACAAATGTCGGCCGGCCAAGCGATGCCTGAACCGACTCCTTATTGTCGACACCTGGCTGAACCGAGCTCAGCAACGTTTGGTCGCCAATATATCCTTGATGTGATTTCAAGCGCGTGCACCCCGAAGACAGGGATAAAGCAGCAATCACTGTTGCAAGACTAACAATTTGCGACGCGCGCATAGACTTCTCCGCTTATCCACTAAACTTGGGCCTTTGCCATTGCATCCTTAAGGCGCAATATCAATATGCAATCCCAGATGAATGCCGGATGAGTAAGGATGAAATCGCCGTTATGACATTTTTGAAAAGACTGTTCGGTAACGGGCAACCCGACCCCAAGTTGAAACTTGTTCCATTGTATAACCAGATCGTGGCTAAGGCCCGCGCGCCGCATTGGTATGTTGAGGGGCAGGTGCCCGACAGCCTTGATGGCCGGTTCGATATGGTTGCGACGATATTGTCTCTTGTGCTGCTGCGGCTTGAGGAGGGCAAGGCCTATGCGTTGGACATGGCGCGGCTGACGGAAGTATTTGTCGACGACATGGACGGGCAATTGCGCGAGGTCGGCATTGGCGACATGATTGTCGGAAAACATATTGGCCAGATCATGAGTGCGGTCGGCGGCAGGCTTGGCGCACTGCGTAATGCTATGGCGGACAATAATCTGCTTGATGATGTCATTGTCCGCAACATTTACCGCAGCGTTGCGCCATCACCCGAGGCGCTTGCCCACACACACCAGGGTCTGCTTGATGTCGAGCGGGCGCTGGGCGCACAATTGCCCGATATGATTGTCGAAGGCGACGCCAAATGGTGATGAGCAACGAGTTCAGCCATGTCATCAAACTTTCGGAAGTTGGCAGCCACAGCCGTAATATTCAGTTGTCCGCGGATGAAGATGCCCGCGCTGGTCTGATGGCGCGTTTTGATCTGGCTGCGCTGGGTTCGTTAAAGGCGGAGATATCGCTGGCGCATGATGCGGAAGGGGTTGTGGCCACGGGCCGCTTCACTGCAGATCTCGCGCAATTTTGCAT
This sequence comes from Sphingorhabdus sp., assembly GCF_029865925.1. Taxonomy (GTDB): domain Bacteria; phylum Pseudomonadota; class Alphaproteobacteria; order Sphingomonadales; family Sphingomonadaceae; genus Sphingorhabdus_B. The sequence goes on along the minus strand of NZ_JARXAI010000097.1, from coordinate 12,187 downwards.
TGCCTCGCATGACCCTGTTCCAGCCCGAATGGATGAGGCGGTCCATATCCGTTTTGTTCCAGAGCCTGTGGTCAATGGCGAGGTTGAGCTTGAGCTTGCGCCAGAGGATTGCGACACGATGTTTCATGATGGCCAGACCATTGACCTGGGCGAAGCCGTTGCTCAATCACTTGGCCTAGCCCTCAACCCCTATCCGCGTAGCCCGGAGGCGGAGAAAATGCTCAAGGCCGCTGGGGTGAAGAGCGAGGAAGATGTTGTTCCGACAGGCGTTTTGGCAGGCCTTAAAGACTTATTGGCGAAAAAATGAGGGGCACGCGCCATGTTTGATGTGGCGCTGCGCCGGTTGCTCGATCCGGCGCTCACCCGCGTTGCAGCGTGGGCCGCTGGCGCGCGCATTTCGGCGAACGCATTGACGATCAGCGGCGCGGGGCTTGGGCTTGGCGCTGCTGTTTGTATCACCCAATCGCATTTCGCAGCGGCATTGGCATTCATAATGCTGAACCGGATTTTCGACGGACTGGATGGCGCGATTGCGCGCATCAATGGGCCGACCGAATTGGGCGGTTATCTCGATATACTCTGCGATTATGTATTTTACCTCTCGGTACCTGTGGCGTTCGCATGGATTGACCCCGCAACCCAAATGCCAGCCTTAATTCTGGTCGCAAGCTTCACGTTAACCGCCGTCAGCTTCTTGGCCTTCGCCGCCATTGCCGCGCGGCAACCCACCGATGGCGGCACACATGGGCCAAAGGCGTTTATCTATTCGACTGGATTGATGGAGGGCGGGGAGACTATCGCCTTTTTCTTGCTATTTTGTCTGTTCCCAGCATATTTCCCGACGCTCGCGATCGTCTTTGCCATGCTGTGTTTGCTGACGGTTTTTCAGCGCATGGTCCTTGCGGCAAAAAGCTTCCGCTAACCGCGCTGCCACCGGAACCAGCGTTCCGCCCATTTCAATAATGCCACAGGCTTGCGCGCGAGGCCAAATTGTCCGGCGGCATATTTGTTCGCTTCCGCCAATGTGGGATAAGGATGAATGGTCTGGAGGATTTTACGCAGGCCCATATTGTGCTTCATCGCAAAGGTGACTTCGGCGAGAATTTCGCCGGCATTCTGGCCAATGATGGTCGCGCCCAAGATCCGGTCACTGCCCTTTGCGGTCAGAATTTTGACAAAACCGTGCGCCTCGCTCTCCGCAATTGCCCGGTCGAGATCATCCAGATCATAGCGCGTGACATCAAAGGACAGGCCCTGCTCTTCCGCTTCAGCTTGGGTGAGGCCCACCGTTGCCAGTTCGGGCTCTGTATAGGTTACGCGTGGCAGGACGCGGTAATCGGTCCGGTATTTTTTGAAGGGGCGAGCAAGCGCGTTGACGCTGGCATACCAGGCTTCATGACTGCCGCCATGGGTGAGCTGCTGACGCCCCGCAACATCGCCGGCGCACAGGATGTGCGGCATGTTGGTGCGCAAAAACACGTCGTTTTCCAACCGACCGTCAACGACCAGCCCAAGTTCTTCTAGGCCGAAACCAGACACGCGCGGCTTGCGCCCAACCGCGATGATGATGTCATCATAAGCGATTGCGGCCTCGCCCTCTGGCCCTGCAACGACCAGCGTCTTGCCCGCTTCAAACCGCAACGCGCGATGCTTGATGCGGATAGAAACGCCTTCCGATGCCAAACGCGCCGTCACCAGGGCGGTGGCATCCGTATCCTCCTTCAACAGCAAGCGGTCCGTCATTTCGACGATGGTCACGTTCGATCCCAGCCGCTGAAATGCCTGCGCAAGCTCGCATCCAATTGGTCCGCCGCCCAAGATGACCAGCCGGTCCGGCACAGCCGCCCGCGTCGCCATTACATCCCACAATGTCTCACTGGTGAGATATCCGCTGTCTTCTACACCAGGTAGCGGCGGGATAAGCGGGGCTGCACCCGTGGCGATGATAAAAGACTTGGCCGTCAACCGCCGCTCGCCGTCAATCTCGACCGTCCAAGGGTCAATGAAGCGCGCATAGCCCTGCACACAGTCGACCCCAAGGCCCGTGAAGCGCTCAACGCTGTCATGTGGCTCAATTGCGGTAATGACATCGCGCACGCGGCGCATGACTGCCGGAAAATCGATACGGGGCGCGCCCACATCAATGCCAAAGCGCGCTGCGTCGGCAATCTGATGTGCGACCTTCGCGCTTTTGATAAGCGCCTTGGATGGGACGCATCCGGTGTTCAGGCAATCGCCGCCCATTTCATGCGCTTCGATTAACGTCACTTTGGCCTTCACCATTGCGGCGATATATGCAGAGACCAAGCCAGCCGAGCCAGAACCAATGACAATGAGGTTGCGGTCAAACCGCTTCGGCTTTTGTACGCGTTCAGGCACGGCCGCGCTTCAATAAGGCGACAATACCCTTTGCCGCCCATGGGAAAAACGCAAGCGCGACGAAGGATGCTATAAGGGCCGGGGACAATAAACCAGCGGGGCTTTCTATCCTGCTGATTTGCGTGCCCGCGTTCACAAACACGATTGTTGCCGGCAACATTCCCAATTGGCTGACCCAGAAAAACGTTGGCGTTTTAATGCGCGTTAAGCCCATCAACAGGTTGATGACAAAAAACGGGAACACAGGAATGAGGCGCAGTGTGAACACATAAAACGCGCCGTCCTTTTGTAGGCCGTCGTCAATCACGCGCAAACGCCCACCAAATTTCCCCTGCACCCAATCGCGCAAGACGAAGCGTGCACTTAGAAATGCCAAAGTTGCGCCAATAGTAGAGGCAAAGGAAACAATGATCGTGCCAACCACGACGCCAAACAATGCGCCGGCAACAAGGCTCATAATCGCCGCGCCGGGAATGGATAGCCCGGTCACCGCAACATACAGGATAAAAAATCCGGTGATGTAGAGGACTGGGTTCGCGTCTTTCGCCTCGACAATGTCTGCTTGGCTCGCTTTAAAGTTTTCGAGGCTGAGAAACTGACCGAGATCAAAAATGAAATAGGCTGCGATCGCGCCAAGGAGGGCAAGGACCAATATCGCTTTTTTCATGTTGGTCCCCGCTCAATCTGCCGTCAATATTACCCCGTGATTAGCGATCAAAACGGGACGTCGTCGTCGAGATCATTGTCGAAATCACCGCCGCCAAAGCCAGATGCTCCGCCAGCACTGCCGCCAGCAGCAGAACCGCCGCCTGACGATCCGCCGCCGCCCCAGCTATCACCGCCGCCGCCTGATCCACCCTTGGGGCCGTCGAGCATCACAAGCTTGCCGTCAAAACCGGCAACCGAAACTTCGGTCGTATACCGGTCATTGCCCGAAGCATCCTGCCACTTGCGCGTGCGCAATTGGCCTTCGATATACACCTTGCTGCCTTTTTTTAAGAAGCGCTCCGCAACGCCGACGAGGCCATCTGAATTGAGCACGACAGAGTGCCATTCGGTGCGCTCTTTTTTCTCGCCCGTTGTGCGGTCCTTCCAATCTTCGGAAGTCGCGATCCGCAAATTGCAGATACGTCCGCCATTCTGGAATGATTTGACCTCAGGGTCTGCGCCCAAGTTGCCGACGATGATGACTTTATTGACGCTTCCCGCCATGTTGCTGCCCTTACATGCAAAAGTTTTCGTTGATCCGCTATAAGCCGAAGGAGCGCGCTGTCCAATATGTTATCCCTGCTGCGGCATATGCCAACGCAAAAAGATAAGTGACCATGAAGATAGGCCATTTCCAGCCATTGGTTTCGCGCCGTGTGACGGCAATTGTGGAGATGCACTGCGGCGCAAAAACAAACCAAGCAAGAAAGGCGAGCGCCGTGGCAAGCGACCAGTCCGCCGCAAGCTTTGGACCAAGGCTTGTTGCCGCGGCGTCGTCATCCGCCGCATCAATAGCATAGACGGTTGCCAGTGCCGAAACCGCAACCTCACGCGCCGCCATTGCCGGAATCAACGCCAATGCAATGTCGTGGTTGAAACCAATGGGCCGGACAATCGGTTCAAGGCCGTCGGCAATACGGCCCGCAACAGAATATTCGACCTGCGAGATATTGCTGCCTTCGGGCGCTTTGGGAAAGCTTAGAAGCGCCCATAAAATGATCGTTGCGGCAAAAATGATCGTCCCTGCACGGCGCAGAAAAACCCATGCGCGCTGCCACAGGTTAAGCGCAATGTCGCTGACCCGTGGCCATTGATAACGCGGCATTTCAATCAGGAAACTGCTCGTTCGGCTTTGCGTCACAAAGCGTTGGATGGCGGATGCCGCCAGCATCGCACCCAAAATCCCTGCAATATAAAGGCCGAACAGGACCAGCCCTTGTAAGCCAATGCCGGGGCCAATATTGGACGCCGGAATGAATGCGCCGATGATAACAGTGTAGACGGGCAGGCGCGCCGAACAGGTCATCAATGGCGAAATAAGAATGGTCGCCAGCCGTTCCTTTTGATCCATGATCGTCCGCGTCGCCATGATGCCCGGAATCGCGCAGGCGAATGACGACAATAAGGGAATGAAACTATGTCCCGAAAGCCCGACCGCCGCCATCAACCGGTCCATAACAAAGGCCGCGCGCGTCATATAGCCCGACGCCTCAAGCAATAATATGAACAGAAACAGAATTAGAATCTGCGGCAAGAAGACGATGACCGAACCAACGCCAGCGATGACCCCATCGGTGAGGAACGACCGCAGAAGTCCGTCAGGCATAGCATTTTTAATGCCATCACTCAGCAAGGCAAAGCCACTTTCGATCCAACCAATCGGCGCCTCGGACCAGCCATAGACCGCCTGAAACATCAGGAACAATAACGCGAGCAAGATGACCACGCCGCCGACCGGATGCAGCAGCACGGCATCGAGCCGGCGTGTCCATTGGCGGCCGGCGGTTTCGTTGATGATGACCGAGCGTGCGATGTCGCGGGCGCGCTGGTTCTGCGCGCCGATGGATATGGCGACCGGCTCTATCGCCGGACTGGGATTATGGAGCGCTTCCTCCAGCTGGATCATCAATGGCTCAAGCCCGCGGCGACGTACAGCAACCGTCTCAATGACGGGCACGCCAAGCGCGCGCGCCAGCTTTTGCGAATCCAGTTGAAGCCCGTCCCGCTCGGCCAAATCAATCATGTTCAATGCGACCACCGTCGGTAGGCCTTGCGCAATCAGTTCAAGCGCAAAGCGCAGATGATTGTCGAGATTGCCCGCGTCGAGCACGATGACCAGCGCATCGGGTCGGCGATGGCCTTGCAAATTGCCTAAGACCACGTCGCGCGTGACGGCTTCGTCGAGGCTGTCGGGACTCAGGCTATAGGCGCCGGGCAAATCGATCATCTCGACCGGACGCCCATCGGCAAAAGTGGCGCGCCCCGATTTACGCTCAACCGTTACGCCTGGATAATTGGCAATTTTCTGTCGCGCGCCGGTCAATGCATTGAACAACGCACTTTTGCCAGCATTGGGGTTACCGACCAAGGCCACCAGCGGCGGCATCTCGGTCATGCCGATAACTCGCAATCAATTGCGGCAGCCACGTTGGTGCGCAAGGCAACAGTCATCCGGCCGACACGCACCGCCAGTGGATCGCGCCACATCAATATGCCCTTGTGCAATGCCTCAATCGCTACGCCGGGTTCAAAGCCGAGCGAACGCAAACGATGCCCTTCCTGATCAGGCAAATCATCCCAATGGATGGTCCGAATGACCGCCATGCGGTTGAGTGGGAGGTGATCAAGTTGCACGCGCGGTATTTGCAACCGATTCGCAATAACATCAATAGAGATTCATCTCACCTTGCAGGATAGCGCAACCGGCCGATGAATCGCGACAGGCTTGGCGTGAATTCCGTGCGTTGCTTGGCCTGATATTTCACCTTTTCAATTTGCATCACATTGTCGATCCGTCGGTCGAGAAACGCGCGGGTATCTGCAAAATTGTCGCTGTCATCATTCACAAAAACGCTCAATGTGCTGGCGTAGACCGCGGACAATGTCATGCGCTTGGTATAATGGTTGAGGTCCGTTGCGGTATCCCCCGCCAGACGCCACATGCGATCCGCCGAACGCCAGCCCATTTTTGCGGACCTGGCTAAATTCTGGGGCATCGCCATGATTGCAAGGGCGCGGCGGAGCGATTCCCGATCGGGCGCCATAATTTCCAGCCGAGTCGCCAGCAAAGCAGTAATGCGGTCGCGGATTTTCATCGCCCCCAATTTGTCGGCTGGCAAGCGGCGGGCGAGCTCCAAGTCCACGCCCTCAATCCAGGCATCGATCATGTCGATCGCTTTACCGTTGAAGGCCAGCATAGCAACGTCGCGGTCAATGCCCATATCATCAGCCGCCGCATGAACGGCGGCGTCGGACCAACCATCAAAACCGGCGTGACGGCCGATGACGGGGGCAAGGGCAACGCGAACTTCGTCAAGCGTCGGGTCGGCAGGGAGAGCATGTTCTGGCATGTTGTCTATGTACGCGTTCGCTGCCCGCAAGAAAAGGGCTATTGCTTTCGCACCAGCACCAAGGCGAGCATAACAAGCGCGCTACCCGTAAAGTCCATCGCCGTAAGCGTCTCGCCAAAGGCCAGCCATCCGGCGGCTGCCGACAAAGCCGGCTGAAGCAACAGGGCTAACCCAATCACCAAAGGGCTAAAATGCGGCAGCGCATAGGTCAGGCAACCTTGGCCGAAAAATTGTGAGGTAAAGGCGAGCAAAACGACTGGCCACCATGCCGTAGGGATGATCTGCTCACCGGCAAAAAGGGCACACGCAAGAAGCACAACCGCCGCAAAGGCGCTTGCCATTCCAAGCGCGCCCCAGCTTTCGGTGTTTTGGCGAACTTTCATCATCGATACCAAATAGACGGTATAGGTAAGCCCAGCCCCAAGCGACAAGAGGTCGCCAGTGAAATGACGTGGCGACAATTCAAGGCTTTGCCCCATCAGCAACGCAGCGCCAAGAAACGCAAAAAGAATGGCAGCGCCTTCCCATCTGGACGGCATTTTGCGCGCGCCAATCACGCCATAAACCACCAGCAACAGGCTGGCGCAATTGGCAAAAATTGTCGCATTGGCCATTTTCGTCTGAAAAATACCGATATGCCACAGGACGATGTCTACACCGAAAAAAACACCCGCGACGATTATTAGCCATAATGTCGAACGACTAACCGTCGCCATGCGGAAACCGAAACGATAGCCGACAGCCAATAAAAACGGCGTTGCGAGGGCCAATCGCCAGAACCCCGTTGCAATCGGCCCACTGTCCGCAAAGCGCACAAGTAGGGGCCCAAAGGCAATCGCGATATTGCCGGCAAGCAATGCAACAAAGGCAAGCAAACTTGGTTTTTGCTGTTGAAAAAACTTTTGCTGCATAAACCCCCGTTGCAATTTGCAACTTTCATCCGCATCTTGGCGACGAAGCGCCTTAATGACAGGAAATCCCGTGACTGCAACTTTGTTCGACCCGATTCAACTCGGTGCCATCTCGGCGCCCAACCGTATACTCATGGCCCCGCTGACACGCGGACGTAGCGAAGGTGAGCATGTGCCTCTGACCGACCTTAAGGCCGAATATTACAGCCAGCGCAGTACCGCCGGCGTCATTATCTCTGAAGCCACCGGCATCAGCCAAGAAGGACTCGGCTGGCCGTCAGCGCCGGGTATTTGGTCGGACGCGCAGGTCGAGGCTTGGAAGCCAGTGACGAAAGCCGTGCACAACGCAGGCGGTCGGATCATCCTGCAAATGTGGCACATGGGCCGCCTGGTGCACCCTGATTTCTTGGGCGGCGCGCAACCGGTGTCGTCTTCGGCCACCACTGCGCCGGGCTTGGCCCATACGCCGCAAGGCAAAAAGGATTACACCGAGGCCCGCGCGCTTGATATCTCCGAATTCCCGCGCATTGTTGCGGATTATGTGCACGCCGCTAAAAATGCGATGGCAGCTGGGTTTGACGGTGTGCAAATTCACGCAGCCAATGGCTATCTGATTGACCAGTTCCTGCGCGACAACACCAATTTCCGGACCGATGATTATGGCGGCGCAATCGAAAACCGCATCCGCCTGTTGCGCGAAGTAACGCAAGCTGTTGTCGATACCGTTGGTTCGGAACGGACATCTGTGCGTTTATCTCCCAATGGCGAAACGCAAGGCGCAGACGACAGCAATCCTGTTGCTTTATTCACCGCTGCCGCTGCGGCCTTGCAAGACATCGGCATTGCCTTCCTTGAGCTGCGCGACCTGAAGCCCCACGGCAGTTTCGGAAAAACCGACGTACCCCGCATCTCACCGGAAATCCGCAAAGTGTTTAAAGGGCCGTTGGTGCTCAACCAAGAATATACCAAGGAGATGGCAGATGCAGATCTCGCCTCAGGCCTTGCAGACGCTATCAGCTTTGGCCGTGCCTATATCAGCAACCCGGACCTTGTGGAGCGGTTGCGCGTTGGCGCGGAACTGACGCCGGATAACTTCAAAACTTGGTATACGCCCGACGGCGAGGGATATACCGACTATCCCTTCCTCGAAAAAACGGACGTATAACGCACATGATCGCGGCGGGGTTTGGCATATATGCAATAGCCATCCCCGCCTTATTGCTTGTGCTGCTGGCGGGCGCCGAGATTGTCTGGCCGCGCCGGAAGTTGGTGCTCGGGCGCAGCCCAAGGTGGCGGACACACGCGTTGTTCTTTGCCACCAATGCCGTTGTTGGACGACTGCTGTCGTTTTTGGTGGTCGTCGGCGTCGCGGCGCATTGGGCGAGTACGCATCATTTCGGCGTGTTGAATCTGATATCGCTCTCCTTTTGGGTTGAGGCAATAATCGCCTTTATCCTCCTTGATCTCGCGGTTTGGTTTCAGCATTTTGCCATGCACCGTTATTCTTTTTTGTGGCGCATACATGCCGTCCACCACGCCGATCGCGATCTGGATGTGACGACCGCGCTGCGGTTTCATCCATTCGAACTGATTATGTCTACATTCTTTAAATCGGCAATTGTCGCGTTGCTTGGCGTGCCGTTGCTTGTGGCTTTGGCGTTTGAATTATGGCTAAACGCCAACGCGCTGTTTAATCACAGCAACATTCGCTTGCCCCGCAAGCTTGACCGCATGTTGCGGGCATTTTTGGTGACGCCTGACATGCATTTGGTTCACCACAGCACTTTAGTTGATGACCAGAAGCATAATTTTGGTTTTGGCCTAACGGCTTGGGACCGCGTGTTCGGCACATATCGCACAGAGTCGATATTGGGTGCCGAAAACCAGAAAATAGGCTTAGCTGAGATTGACGACAGCCGCCCCTCAGGCTTCATTTGGAGCATAAAGCAACCCATAACGCAGCGGAATTCAAGACCGTCTTGACCAGCGGGATTTTCCAGAGCATTTTTAATGCAGGGAGAGTTGAAAATGGCTGGAATACGCAAGATAATATTGAGCACAGTTGCGCTAGTCGCGGTTGGGGCAGGGCTAACCTACGGGTGGCAGCAATATCGTGAAAAACGCGTCATGGACGATTCGCGCGTGGCGCAGATATCCTCCGACAGCGAAGTCACTTCTGGCCCGGCGAGCACGCTGCTTTGGGGCGACACCCATCTCCACACCTCCAATTCCATCGATGCCTTTGGCTTTGGCGTAAAGCTTGGCCCTGAAGAGGCGCTGCGTTTTGCGCGCGGGGAAGTAGTCACGTCGACGGGCGGGCTGAAAGCCAAGCTTGAGCGGCCACTCGATTTTCTAGTGATTGCGGATCACTCTGGCGGCCTTGGCGCGACCAAAGCTCTATACGATTCGCCCGGATTTTTAATCCGCGACCCAACGCTGAAGCGTTGGCACACCGAAATGCACAAGGGGCCAGAGGGCATGCAGCTGGTGACTGGCGAGCTCATTGACCGTGCTGGCCGCAATACCCTTCCCGCTGCGCTGACGAACCCGGAAAGACAACGCAAAACTTCAACCAATATTTGGACAGGTCATAGCACGCTAGTGGAACGCTATAATGAGCCCGGCAAATTCACGGCGTTCATGGGCTTTGAATATACGCTGATGCCCGGTGGTAACAATTTGCACCGCGTAGTCATGTTCCGCGACGGCAAAAGCCGCACCGACAAAGTGCTCCCCTATGATCCCGGCCAGGGCGACACGCCGGTCAGCCAATTGTGGGACTATATGGACAATTATGAAAAGGTCACGGGCGGGAAAGTGCTCGCGATCCCGCATAACAGCAACCTGTCCAATGGCCTGATGTTTGAACTGGTCGGTCCGGACGGCGGCCCAATGACCGCGCAATATGCACGGCGGCGCGCGGCGCGCGAGCCCGTGGCTGAAACCACGCAGATCAAGGGCGACAGTGAATCGCACCCGTTTTTGTCGCCTAACGACGAGTTCTCCGGTTTCGGCACCGCTGGCTGGGACCTTGGCAATTTGACCATGCAGGCCGCGAAGAAGCCACAGGATTATGCGGGTGAGTATATTCGTGAGGCGTTGAAACGCGGCCTTGCAATAGAAGCGCGCACAGGCGTGAACCCATATAAATTCGGCGTCATTGGGTCGACCGATAGTCATACGGGACTTGCAACGGGTGATGAAAACAATTTCTTTGGCAAGCACTCGGGCGGCGAGCCTAACGCCAATCGTGCGTCGCAGGCCCAAAATCTTGGCACCCGGAAAGGGCGTATTGGTTGGCACTATCTTGCAGGTGGCTATGCCGCCGTATGGGCGACCGCCAATACGCGCGCAGCCATTTTCGACGCCATGATGCGACGCGAGGTATACGCCACAACTGGCCCGCGCATGACAGTGCGTTTCTTTGGTGGCTGGGATTATGACGACACGCTGTTTGCAGGCGACTGGGTAAAAGCCGGTTACGCAAAAGGCGTCCCCATGGGCGCGGATCTTAAACCCGGCAATGGCGCGCCAAAGTTCATGATTTCGGCATTGAAAGACCCGATGGGTGCCAATCTCGACCGTGTTCAGGTCGTCAAGGGATGGGTGAACGCATCAGGCGTGCTGCAAGAAAAGGTCTTCGACGTTGTATGGGGCGATGCGGACAAAAGGCAAAAGGGCGCGAATGGCAAAGTACCTGCGGTGGGCGACACCGTGAATATCGCCAAAGCCAGCTACACCAACAGCATTGGCGACCCCGAATTGCGCGCGGTGTGGACTGACCCTGAATTCGACCGCAACATCCGTGCGTTCTATTATGTCCGCGTTATCGAAATTCCGACACCGCGCTGGGTGCTGTTTGATGCCTTGCGTTATGGGGCCAAGCTGCTGCCGGGTACGGAGCTTAAGGCGCAGGAGCGCGCCTATTCTTCACCGATTTGGTATAATCCTAAAAAGAGTTAGCGCAGGCTATTATTCGACATCGATCCCGGCAAGTATCAGGTCGGGATCGGCAGTGCCCATCAAGCGGCGCATCGCGAGCCTAGCCAATCGCTGGGTTTCGGTCTTTCGCCGCGCTGGCGCGACGGGCACCAAAGCTGCTGGCCGGGCGATCTCGGCGTCATAAGCGTCGGCGATAATCAACCCGGCACGTTCGGGCATGAAGGCGTCGCTATGCAGTGGGCCAATGTCGAACCCTGCGGGCACTGCCCAGAAAAAACGGTCGCAATAGTCCAGATATTCGGGCCATTTTTGGTCACCCAAAAGGTCGGCGCGCGAACATTTTATTTCGACAATGATAATCTCACCCTTGATGGTCAGGCCCATCAGGTCAGCTCGGCGATTGTTGCGTAAGCTGACCTCGGGCTGCACCATGATCTGGTTACGTAAAAACAGACGCGAGACGCCGCGCGCAACCGCGGGCGCCCCCGAAAAAGACAAAGTTGTCGAAGCCGAATCCATCATCGGATCTTAGAACAAAACCAGAACATAATAAAGGCCCCATTTAGGGGCTTTATCGTCACGCGTGTTTACCGCACATCAGCGATAAAAAATATGATTGTCGATGCTGCCAATGCGCGTCAGATCCCAGCCCGGCATTACATGACGGGCGTGAAAGAACAGCGCGCCTTCAACGGGGCTTTTCCAGCTGTCGTTTAAAGCGATTTTGCTGATGGCGACAGCCTCCTGCCAGCCTTTGCTGCCGGTCCGGATCGGCGGCATGCCTGCGCCGCGGACAAAAGAGAATTGGCTTTTCTGAAACACAACGCCGCACAAAGTGCTGGGGAAGCGACCCGAATTGGCACGGGCGAGAATGACCCGCGCGACTGCCAACTGGCC
>NZ_JARXAI010000095.1 GCF_029865925.1 Sphingorhabdus sp. | reverse complement strand
GGGCTTGAGGCCACTGGCCGCGAACTGGACAGCGTATTTACCAAAAACGGCATTACGCGCATCGCCGCCATGGGCATGCCGCTTGACCCGAACCAGCATCAGGCAATGGTTGAAATCCCAAGCGCCGACGCCGCACCTGGCACAATTATCGCCGAAATGCAGGCGGGTTACATGATCAAGGACCGTTTGCTGCGGCCTGCTTTGGTTGGGGTTGCAAAGGCAGTCGAATAAGCTGGCTGTCGCAGGCATGACGTCTGCTTGCGCGGGTAGGGCAAAGTTGTGGGGTAGTCTCAACGCTGCCTCTCCGCTATCCACCCCCACGCATGACCACAGCAGCAGTCTCTTCGGAAGGCCAATCCCCTTGGCGCGATGAACTTCGCGCGACGCTGTTGCTTGCATGGCCGATGATCCTGTCGAACCTGACGATGATGCTGATCGGGGTGACGGACGTCATCCTGTTGGGTTGGCTTGGGCCACGCGAATTGGCGGCGGGTGCGCTGGGGCATAATCTGGCGATTTTCTGTGCGATTTTCTGCATGGGCCTTGTGACCGCGACGGCGCCAATGATGGCTTCGGAAAAGGGCCGGATGGCGCATTCGGTGCGCGACATAAGGCGGACATTTCGGCAGGGGCTTTGGGTCTGCTGTTCGGTCATGGTGCCCATTTGGGCATTTTTGTGGAATACCGAAGCGATATTGGTTGCAACGGGTCAACAACCAGATTTAGCCGCGAATGCCGCTATTTTTGTGCGGGCCTATATGTGGTCTATCCTCCCGTTTCTGGGCTTTTTGGTGCTGCGCAATTTCGTTGCTGCGTTGGAAAAGCCGGTTTGGGCTACCGTCGTTGCGTGTGGCGCTGTGGTTTTGAACGCTGTCGTCAATTACGGCCTCATCCTTGGCCATTATGGTTTGCCGCAGCTCGGCCTGATGGGGGCAGGCATTGGCAGCACGATAACCAATGTTGTTCAATTTGCTGTCATGGCGCTTGTCGTCAGCTTTCATCCAAAATTCCGGCGCTATCATCTGTTTGGCCGCTTTTGGCGTCCGGACTGGCCGCGCTTTCGACAGATTTGGCGGCTCGGTCTGCCAATTGGCGTGACCATGGGTTTCGAAGGCGGCGTGTTTGCGGTTGCGATTTTGCTGATGGGGTTGATTAACGAAGCATCGGTTGCTGCCCATGCCGTTGCTATCCAGATTGCCTCGCTTACCTTCATGGTGCCGATGGGACTTGGGCAGGCGGCAACGGTGCGGGTGGGGCTTGCTTTTGGCCGCAACGACGCTGACGGCATAACAAAAGCGGGTTGGACTGCGTTCGTCTTGGGCACCGGCTTTATGGCGGCCATGGCTCTGGGGATTTACAGCTTTTCAGAGGCTTTAATCGGCATTTTCGTGACGCCGGTTGACGCCGAAACGACGCAGGTGTTCAACCTTGCCGTCAGCTTCCTCATGGTCGCGGCTATTTTCCAGATCGTCGACGGGGCGCAGGTTGTAGGCGCTGGCATGTTGCGCGGTTTACACGACACCAAGGTGCCGATGTATTTTGCCGCCTTTGGTTATTGGGTGGTTGGCATTGGCGTTGGCGGCTGGCTTGCATTTCGCGGCGGTTGGGACGGTGTCGGTGTGTGGACTGGCCTTGCGACAGGGCTTGCAGTTGTGTCCGTCCTGATGCTGGTTCGTTGGTCGATGCGTGCACGGCTGGGTCTATTGCCGTTACAAAATTAGCACGCCGTCATCCTGAAATAGGTTTAGGATGGCTAAGCTATATCAGCCATCGATTGCTTTTTTCTCGTCTGGGTCGCTGCCATCTATTTCCTGCACGCGTGCTTTCACCAAAATGCGTTCATTGTTCGAAAATAGAAACTCGGTTTCAATTTCACCCAATTTGCGCGGAATAGTATTCACGCCCCACATCATCACATGCTTGCCGCCTTTTTTGAAGGCAACTTTTTCTCCGGCGGGGATTAAGACGCGGTCCATGGGTGCCATGGATACGGCCCCTGTTTTTGCGTCCACCGTGACATCATGCATTTCCACACGAATGGCCGAGGGCGAGCTGACGCGCAGCAATTGTGCATCTTCGGGGCCGCCATAAACGCTGAAATGCAACGCGGAGGGATTGTTGTCGACTGGCGATAGGGTCAGCACAGCCTCTTTCACTTTCAACTGTGGTGTTGGACCGCAGGAAGTCAGCAGCAAAGCCGCCGCAGCCGTAACTAAGGTGAATATCTGTCGGTTCATAATATACCCATCTTGTTGGTAGGATCGTCCAGCGCCAGGACGCTCCGATACAGTATTTCCACTTACTTTTTACCTATCTAGGCGTGCCGAAGTCTTGTGCCAAGAGAATTGGCACCTATATCGCCGCTACAACGTCACGATACAAGATACGTCGGTGCCTGATAGGGCCGGCGCGTGACGGGGCAGATTATAGTTCAATTTTAAAATTTCGGGGTAAAGTTTTTATGGCTAAAGTTATTGGTATCGACTTGGGCACGACAAACAGCTGCGTTGCGGTCATGGACGGCGGCAAGCCCAAGGTCATCGAAAATGCAGAAGGCGCGCGTACGACGCCATCCATTGTGGCCTTTGCCAAGGATGGCGAGCGTCTGATCGGACAGCCAGCCAAGCGTCAGGCTGTCACCAATCCAGAAAGCACAATTTACGCAGTGAAGCGCCTGATCGGCCGCCGCTTTGATGATCCCATGACCAAAAAGGACATGGGCCTCGTCCCTTATAGCATCGTCAAGGGTAAGACCGGCGATGCATGGGTTAAGGCCGGCGGCGAAGATTATTCGCCATCGCAAATTTCGGCATTCATTCTGCAGAAGATGAAGGAAACAGCGGAAGCCTATCTGGGCGAAACCGTCACGCAAGCGGTTATCACCGTTCCAGCCTATTTCAACGATGCCCAGCGTCAGGCCACTAAGGATGCTGGCCTCATTGCAGGGCTTGAAGTGCTGCGTATCATAAACGAGCCGACGGCTGCTGCGCTTGCGTACGGCATGGATAAGGACGAAAACAAAACCATCGCGGTCTATGACCTTGGCGGCGGTACGTTTGACATCTCGATCCTTGAAGTTGGCGACGGCGTGTTCGAAGTCAAATCGACCAATGGCGACACGTTCTTGGGCGGTGAAGATTTTGACAGCGTGCTCGTCGAGCATCTGGCGGCCGATTTCAACAAGGCCGAAGGCATTGACCTGACGAAGGACAAGCTTGCGCTGCAACGTTTGAAGGAAGCGGCTGAAAAGGCGAAGATTGAATTGTCTTCGACGCAGACAACCGAAGTCAACTTGCCGTTCATCACCGCCGATCAAAATGGTCCGAAGCATTTGGTGAAAACCATCACGCGCGCCGACCTTGAAAAGCTGGTTGATGATTTGATCAAGCGTACGCTTGAGCCTTGCAAAAAGGCGTTGGCCGATGCGGGCATCAAGGCAGATGGCATTGATGAAGTCGTGATGGTCGGCGGTATGACTCGCATGCCAAAGGTGCGCGATGTCGTGAAGAGTTTCTTCGGTAAAGAACCGCACACCGGTGTGAACCCAGACGAAGTCGTTGCAATGGGCGCCGCCATTCAGGCGGGCGTGTTGCAGGGCGACGTTAAGGACGTGCTTTTGCTCGACGTGACGCCATTGTCGCTGGGTATCGAAACGCTCGGCGGCGTGTTTACGCGCATGATCGACCGCAACACGACGATCCCGACGAAGAAGAGCCAAGTATATTCGACCGCAGAAGACAATCAGAATGCTGTCACCATCCGCGTGTTCCAAGGCGAGCGCGAAATGGCGGCGGATAACAAGCTGCTTGGTAATTTCGACCTTGTTGGCATTCCGCCAGCACCGCGCGGCGTGCCGCAGGTTGAAGTGACCTTTGACATCGACGCCAACGGCCTTGTCAGCGTGACAGCAAAGGACAAGGGCACGGGTAAGGAACAGCAGATCAAGATCCAAGCATCGGGCGGTCTGTCAGATGCGGATATTGACCAGATGGTCCGCGACGCCGAAGCCTTTGCCGAAGAAGATAAAAAGCGTCGTGAATCGGCAGAAGCCAAGAACAACGCCGAAAGCCTTGTCCACTCCACCGAGAAGCAGCTTGTAGAACATGGCGACAAGATTGACGCCGCGTTGAAGGGCGAAATCGAAGCGGCTGTTGCGGAAACCAAGACGGCCATCGAAGGTGGTGATGCAGAAGCGATGAAGGAAAAGGCAACTGCCTTGGCCCAAGTTGCGATGAAGCTTGGTGAAGCGATTTACAAGGAAGAGCAAGCGGCCGGAGCCTCGGCAGAAGCCGCATCGGAAGAAGCGCCAGCAGACGACAATGTCGTTGATGCCGAATTCTCCGAAGTCGAAGACGACAAGAAAGACTGATGTTGAAAATTTCCGGCCGTCGCTCTCGAAACGTAGCGATGGCCGGAAAGTCCGGGGGGTTAGTCAGTCATGAATCTCGACATTGATTATTATGAATTGTTGGAAGTTGAGCGGACAGCGGATGAAAAGACGCTGAAAACCGCCTATCGTCGGATCGCGATGGAATGCCATCCCGACCGCAACCCCGGCTGCGACCAGTCCGAAGCCAAGTTTAAGGCCATCAGCCAAGCCTATGACGTCCTAAAAGATCCGCAAAAGCGCGCAGCCTATGACCGTTTGGGCAAGGCCGCGTTTGAAAATGGCGGCATGGGCGGCGGCGGTCAAGGCGGCGCAGGCTTTGGAGATTTCTCCGACATATTCGAGAGCTTTTTTGGCGATGCCTTTGGTGGGCGCCAGCGTGGACCTGCTCGCGGGGCAGATCTGCGCTACGACCTTGAAGTTTCGCTCGACGAAGCTTTCCATGGCAAAGACGCCGAGATTATCATCGACGTCGCAACGGCGTGCGACAC
Source organism: Sphingorhabdus sp. (assembly GCF_029865925.1). Classification (GTDB taxonomy): domain Bacteria; phylum Pseudomonadota; class Alphaproteobacteria; order Sphingomonadales; family Sphingomonadaceae; genus Sphingorhabdus_B. Next base: position 21,220 of record NZ_JARXAI010000095.1, on the reverse strand, counting down.
ATGTGAAGGCACTGGCGCGACGCCGGGGTCCGGAAAACGCCGCTGCAACTTGTGTGCTGGGCACGGTAAAGTGCGCGCGCAGCAAGGCTTTTTCGTTGTAGAACGTACATGCCCCACCTGTCATGGTCGCGGCGAAGTGATTGAGTCCCTATGCCGCGCATGTGGAGGCGAAGGTCGGCTGGATGAACGCAAAACCATTTCGGTTAATATCCCCCCGGGCGTTGACGAGGGGACGCGCATTCGCGTTGCCGGCAAAGGCGAGGCTGGACCTTATGGTGCCGCCGCGGGTGATCTATACATCTTCATCCATTTGTCCCGGCACAAGGTGTTTGAGCGCGACGGCACGACATTGTTCTGCCGTGTGCCCGTAAGCTTCACCACAGCGGCGCTGGGTGGCGAAATTCGTATTCCGGGCGTTGATGGTGCGGAGCATATCATCGTCGTTCCAGAGGGCATCCAGTCGGGCAAGCAGCTGCGCCAGCGCGGGGCAGGTATGCCCGTGTTGCAAGGACGTGGCCGCGGAGACATGGTCATTCAAATCGACGTGGAAACGCCGTCCAAGCTGTCGACCCGTCAAAAGGAAATCCTGCGCGAGTTCCGTGAAACCGAAACGGGTGCAGAATGCCCGCAATCAACTAGCTTTTTTGATAAGCTTAAGGGCATTTGGGACGGCATAGCGCCGTAATCGGATGCAGTAACAGGTCAGACGTGAATCTGAACTACCTCGACCCTAAGCGTATCTATGAGGAGATGGCAAGGCTGACCCCGCCATAACAAATGAGCGCCAGTCTGAGTTCTTTTTCGCGCATATCAAGGGTGTGGCATTCCGGCTGGCCACGCGCAAGCACCGAATAATTGTCTATTATGCCTTGAGTTCTTGATATGTTCTGCTAATTTAGCGGCATGGCAAAAGCAAAGCGCAAATATATCTGTCAGGCATGCGGTTCGGAGTCCAACCGGTGGCAGGGGCAATGCGACGATTGCGGCGAATGGAACACATTGGCTGAAGAGGCCAGCGCCACTGTTTTTGAACTGAAGCATCATCTGCATTCGGGCGGGCGCGCGGTGGAACTGTCCGGGCTGAATTCGGACATCAAACTTCCCGATCGGGCATCAACAGGCATATCCGAATTTGACCGCGCACTCGGTGGCGGCCTTGTGCCGAGTTCAGCAACCCTGTTGGGGGGCGACCCAGGCATTGGTAAATCGACGTTGCTTTTGCAGGCGGCTGCTAATCTCGCGCGGCGTGGGCTTTCCGTTGCATATATTTCTGGCGAAGAGGCGGTTGACCAAGTGCGCTTGCGTGCGCGCAGGCTCGGGCTTGGCGACGCGCCTGTGCAGCTTGCGGCCGCAACTTCGGTGCGCGACATTTTGACGACGATGGCACAGGGCGCTCCGCCGGCATTGTTGGTCATCGATTCCATTCAGACCATGCACAGCGACCTGATTGAAGGCGCGCCCGGCACGGTCAGCCAAGTGCGTGCGTCTGCACAAGAACTTATTCGCTTTGCCAAAGAACGCGGCACGGCGTTGATGCTCGTTGGTCACGTTACAAAGGATGGCACGATTGCCGGACCGCGCGTGCTGGAACATATGGTCGACACGGTATTGTCGTTTGAGGGCGAACGCAGCCATCAATATCGCATCTTACGCGCCTCTAAAAACCGCTTTGGTGGGACCGACGAAATCGGCGTCTTTGCGATGGTTGAAGAGGGCCTGACGGAGGTAGGCAATCCTAGCGCATTGTTCCTGACCGACCGGGCCGAACAGGTTACGGGCGCGACGGTATTTCCGGCATTAGAGGGGACGCGGCCTGTTCTCGTGGAAATTCAGGCGCTGACGGTTCGGCTGTCGAGCGGCGCGACGCCACGCCGCGCCGTCGTGGGCTGGGACAGTGGCCGGCTTGCGATGATCCTCGCGGTGCTTGAGGCGCGTTGCGGGTTGAGCTTTTCAACGGCCGAGGTGTATCTCAACATTGCGGGCGGCTATCGCATTTCCGACCCAGCCGCCGATCTTGCGGTGGCCGCAGCATTGGTTTCTGCCTTGGCCGAACGGCCACTTCCGTCCGACGCGGTTTTGTTCGGCGAAGTTGCTTTGTCCGGGGAAATTCGTCCGGTGACGCATGGTGCCTTACGATTAAAGGAATCTGCTAAGCTTGGCTTCAGCCGCGCCTTAGTCCCGCCGTCGGTAAAAGGTCAGGCGGGTATTTCGACGCAAGAGTTCCGCACGCTTGCCAATCTCGTTGACCATATGCTGGGACGTCCCTAAATCTAATCATATCCCAAGGGGCGGTCAGCGCGTCGCAAAGCAATATGATCGGTTGTCTGTTCGGGCATCGGAATACAAAACGATCCGCAAGCACTAAACATTGCGTTTCAACGAAATGGGCAAGAGGAACAGATGACGGCACTTGATATTATTGTTCTGTTTCTGCTCGGCAGCGGGGCTATATTCGGTTTCTTGCGTGGCTTTGTCCAAGAGGCGCTGTCGATGATCGCCTGGGTGTTGATTATCGCCGCTGTCCGTCTGTTTCACGCCCCCGCGACAGCCGCTCTGACTGAGGCCGTGGGCTCTGGCTCCGGCGCAGCGATGGCAGCTTTTTTGGCGATTGTCATTGTGATTTACGCGCTTGGCAAATGGATTTCGCGTTCGCTTGGCGCGAAGTCGCGCAAGTCTTTGCTTGGTCCTGTCGATCGCATGCTTGGCTTCGGATTTGGCCTGCTCAAGGGGCTGATCATGGCAACGTTGATATTTCTGCTGTTTGTGATGGGCTATGACATGGTTTACGGTGCAGACGAGGGGCGACCGGAGTGGATGACTACTTCGCGGACCTATCCGCTGCTCAACGCCAGCGGAGAGGCCATGTCGGAATTCGCCCGCGAACAAAGCGCTTCACGTGAAGCCGCTCCCACGGCGGCGGACTGATGGACTCGGCGCTCTACAACCGTCACATATTAAGGTTGGCAACGGCTTTGGTCGCCAATCATCGCCTCGATGATCCGCAAGGCACAGCGGAAGTGCGATCGCCTTTGTGTGGCAGCAGGATCCAGGCAGATGTCACTACCGATGCTGGGGGTTGCATATCGCAGCTTGCCTTGCGCGCGAATGCCTGCGCGCTTGGTCAGGCCTCGGCCGCTATCTTACAAGACAATGCGATTGGCTTGGACATAGCCGAGATTTCAGATTTACGCGACGGCATCGCGTCGGCGCTAAAGCGTGTCGGCGAGATGCCAACGCGCTGGCCGGACCTCGCATTGCTTGCTGCAGCGTGCGATTATCCATCGCGCCACGCGGCAATATTGCTGCCTTACCACGCGATACTTGCTGCGGCTAAAACACGGAATGTGCAGACCTGATGGCGGATGCCCCGCACAACCTCGTCGCTGATGTGATGTTGGGCGGGGTCGTGCTGCTGGGTGCTGCACTGATTGCCGTGTTGCTTTTTCGTCGCCTTGGACTGGGCGCTGTGCTTGGTTATCTGGCAGCGGGCATTGCGATTGGTCCTGATGGGCTAGGCCTCATTGGCGCGCCCGAAACGATAATGGCGTATTCCGAAATTGGCATCATCTTGCTTTTGTTTTTGGTTGGACTGGAATTGTCCCCAAGCAGGCTGTGGCTGTTGCGGCGTGATATTTTCCTTTTCGGGCCGCTGCAGGTCATTTTATGCGGGCTTGGTATGTTTGCTGTGGTGCATTTTGCCATGCCAAGCTTTAGCTGGGAAGCGGCCTTGGTCCTTGGCTTGCCTCTCGCATTGTCGTCCACAGCGCAGGTGCTGCCGTTGCTGCAGTCGCGCGGACGCATGAAGACCGATTATGGCGAAAAGAGCTTCTCCATTTTGCTGTTTCAAGACATTTCGATTGTGCCCATGCTCACCATCGTTGCCGCTTTGTCGCGCGCGCCGGCACTGGAGGGCGCCATTGAAGGGTGGACTCTGGCCCTGTACGCTGTGCTCGCAATTGTCGCGCTGGTTCTGGCAGGGCGTTATTTACTGTCGCCATTGTTGCGGCTGGTCGGTAAGATTTCGGAACGGGAATTGTTTATCGTCACTGGCCTGTTCACGGTATGCGTCAGCGCTGCGGTGATGCAGGCGATCGGCGTATCGCCAGCGCTTGGTGCGTTTGTTGCAGGCGTGATGCTCGCGGATTCGCCGTATCGGCATGAGCTTGAGGCGGACATTGATCCGTTCCGTTCAATTTTGCTTGGGCTGTTTTTCCTCGCCGTCGGCATGTTGCTTGATGTCGACGTCATTCTCGCGCAGCCCTTGTTTGTCGCCAGTCTTGCGCTCGGCCTCGTCGCCGTCAAGATAACGGTCATCTTCGCATTGGGCCGGTTTTTTGGCCTGAAGAGCAAGCAGTCCATCATCATGGCTATGCTTTTGAGCCAAGGCGGTGAGTTCGCCTTTGTCTTGTTCACAGCAGCGCAGCAGGCCTTGCTGATCGAGCCAGAGGCTGGAAGCCTATTCGGGGCGGTCGTTACCCTGTCGATGGCGACGACACCTTTCCTGATGATCATTGCGGGTAAGCTTGCCGCACGTTCGGGCAAGGAAGATGTGCAACTTGATGACCCCGCACTGGCATCGCAAGCAAATGTAATCATTGTCGGCCATGGCCGTTTTGGACAACAAGTATCGCAAATTATGCAGGCGGCGGGACGCTCAGTTACGTTGATTGACATAAATCCGCAGACCATTGACCTCAGCAGCGACTTTGGTTTCAAGGTTTTTTATGGCGATGGCACGCGCGTTGACTTGCTTAAGCGTGCGGGGGGAGAAGACGCGCAGGCGATATTCTTCTGCATCGATGATCGTTATGTGACCGCAGAATCGCTGATACCCGTGCGCGAGACATTCCCTCGAACAAAGTTGTTCGTGCGTGCATTTGACCGGGAGCAAGCGCTCAAGCTTATGGAAGATGACGGCATCAGCATCATGCGCGAGGTGTTTGAATCCTCAATCCGCATGTCTGCCGATGCGCTCAAATATTTTGGCACTGATCGCGAGGTTATCCTTGATATCATCTCGGAGTTCCGGCGCCGTGACCGAAGCCGGCTCAAGGCGCAATTTAATAGTGGCGATATGCATGCCGGAACCCGCCACAGTTTTGGTGGCGATGATTCCGATGACTATCTCATTACGCAGGATTAAGCTTCGCTGTCGAGGAACGCGGCAACATCTTCCAAATGAACAACTTTGGACAGGAATGTTTGGCCGATACCGCGTGCGAGCAAGAAGGGAAGGGTGCCCCCGCTCATTTTCTTGTCGTGCCGCATATAGTCGACCAGAGCGGCGCCATTAGCGGTCACGCCGGCCTCCGATAGGCTGGTAGGTAAACCCGCCCGTTTTAGAAGCCCTGTGGCACGCTGTGCATCCTCTGCGGGGCAAAGGCCCAGCCGGACGGAGTAGCGAAACGCCAATGCCATCCCGGCCGCGACCGCTTCGCCATGGAATAGTCTATCTGAAAAGCCTGTGTCAGCTTCCAGCGCATGGCCGAAAGTGTGCCCCAGATTGAGTAAGGCACGCGTGCCCGTCCGTTCGGTCTCGTCCGCAGCGACGATCCGCGCCTTGGACTGCACCGACCGAATGATGGCTTGCGCTCGCACATCGGCATCGCCTGCAAAAAAGCGTTCAAGATGTGCGTCACAATAATCGAAAAACTCTAGGTCATCGATTAAGCCATATTTCACCACCTCGGCAAAACCGGCGGCGAGCTGGCGCGTAGGCAAAGTTGATAACAGGTCTGGATCAATGAGCACCAAGGCGGGCTGATGAAACGCACCAACCATGTTTTTGCCTGCTGGGCTGTTAATCGCGGTTTTGCCGCCGACGCTGCTGTCGACCTGCGCAAGCAAAGTTGTTGGTATCTGGACAAAAGCGCAGCCGCGTTTGACGATATGTGCAGCAAAACCCGTGATGTCGCCGACCACGCCGCCACCAAATGCGACGATATGGTCGCTGCGTTCCACATGCTGTTCAAGCAGCCAATCGGTCAGGCGCTCCAACTGTTCCCAGCTTTTACCCGCTTCGCCTGCCGGAAGTGTGAAAACAGCCGTATCAATTCCCACCGCCGTCAGTGCGGCGTGCAACATCGGCAACACGGCATGCGCGACATTTTCATCGGTCACTATGAGCAAGCGATTGTCGCGGGCAAAGGGCATCAAATGCCTCCCTGCATCCGCCAACAAACCTGCACGCACATGGATGTCATAAGGTGCGTTGGAAAGATCGACGGAAATTACGGTCATGCAGCAAGCGCCTTTAGAATGTTCTCAACCGTCCGCGCATGCGGTGATGTATCGCTGCGAATATGGAAGTTTGCCGCCGCATAAAGCGGGTTTCGAATTTTGCCAAGTTCCGTCAGGACTGTGACGGGGTCCTTGCCTTTTAAAAGCGGGCGGTTGCTTCGCCGCGATACACGGTCGGCCAATATCTGGATATCTGCATCAAGCCAAATTGATGTTGCGCGCTCCAATATCAATGCGCGGGTAAAGTCGTTCACGAACGCGCCCCCGCCAGTCGCAATGACTTTGGGGCTTTCCTCGATCAGCCGCGCAATCACGCGGCGTTCGCCATCGCGGAAATAATCCTCACCATATTTTTCGAATATTTCAGCGATAGACAGGCCCGCGGCCTTTTCAATTTCGTCATCCGCATCGACAAAGTCTGTGCCAAGGCGTGCCGCAAGTCGCTTGCCAATGCTGGTTTTGCCAACACCCATCATTCCGACAAGCACGATTGGCCGGTCGATAATGAACGCGGCGCGTATATCGCCTTTCGGGGTTTGCGGTTCGTGATGTAACGCCATGACCCGACGACCTATATAGTGGCTTGGCTTAAGCCGAAAGCAATTTGGCGTTTTGTTGTTTTCTATAGCAAAAGCGTATTCTTATCGCTGCCTTTTCCTCGCCGTGGGGCGACATTGGATTTTGGTGCATAGTAACTGTTGCCGCTAGGGGCATTGGCTTGCTATTCTCACCGCGTGGTTGCGGCATGCGCAGCCAATGCTATTGGAACTAATAACATTGCAGTTTGCAACTATGGAATCAGGTTCGCATCATTGACTGACAAGATATCAAAAAGCAGCCTTTTGGTTGCGAGTGCTCTTCTTCTGGTCATTTCCTTGCCAGCTTTAGGGCAGCAAGGTCCTGAATCTTTGCTGCCTGAAGGATTTGGCGACCCTGCACCGCCGCCGCCTGCGTCTGCCCGCCGACCGACGCCAGCGGCGCCTGGGACAGTTGCACCAAGCGCAGCGACAACGGTGGGCGACCCTACTGTTGAGGCTGATGCGGAGACAGACGAAGAAACGCCAGTACAGATCGTCCGATATGATGTCCCGCCTTCTGCGCGCCGGTCTTTAAGCAATATTGGCATAATTTCCCAAGCATCTGGCGGCTTTCCCGCGGACTCTTTCGGGTCGCTGAGCGGGCCGTTTCTGATGCAAGTTGTCGAACGTACGTCTGGTCCGATTGCCTCGCGTTGGGGAACCATTATGGCGCGGCGGTTGCTTGCGAGCCGAACCAATACGCCAGATGGGGTAAGCGGTGCCGACTGGACAGCCGAGCGTGCTTGGTTGCTTTTGCGCATGGGGGATTCTGTCGTTGCGCGTAACCTCGTTCAGCAAGTTGATGGTGGAAATTATACAAAGCGGCTGCATGAAGTTGCCATGCAAGCCTATCTTGCCAATGGCGACGTGGCAGGCCTCTGCCCGCTCAGCGAAAGCGGCGTGCGCTTGGTCAATAATGGTAACTGGAAAATGTCGCGGGCCATCTGCGCGTCATTAGCGGGCGAACAAGGCAGTGCGACCGCCTTTATCAATCAGGGCCGTTATCAGGGCTGGGTCCGCGGCGTTGACTATTTTTTGGCGGAAAAAGTCGTTGGCGCGGGCATTAACGGGCGACGGTCGGTCAAGATTGAATGGGACAATGTCGAGGGCATGAACCTATGGCGCTTTGGTCTATCCGCTGCTGTCGGTTTGGAACCGCCCGAGAGGCTTTTTGACAAAATTGGTCGGCAGGTTGACGGATGGCGCGCACAATTGCCGATGTTCACACCGACGATCCGGGTCAAATATGCCTCTGGTGCTGCTGCTTTAGGTGTATTGTCGAACCGCGATATGGTTGATCTTTATGCGCAAGTGTTTGAAGATTCCGACGCGCCTGATGCTGAGCGGACCAAGGCAGAAAACCTTGGCAATGCCTACACGGCCTCCGGCGCGGATGCGAAGGTTGCGGCTATGACATCCTTATGGTCGGCCGCCGCCGCTGGCGCTGATTATCACGCTGCGCTCGTTATGACCGCGCGGGCTGCGGCGTTGATTGCGCCTGATGCCGACCATAAGTCAGAGGCTGATGGCTTGGTTGCGTCCATGCTCACTGCTGGACTTGATCGGTCCGCCGCGCGCTGGGTAAGCGTCGTACCGGACGGATCGCTCGGTTGGGCACTTATAACTTTGGGCGTGCCTGGGCGGGTTGCGCCAGCGGATTATGGCAATCTCGACGCATTCTACAGCAACGACGAAAGCGTCGAGGGCCATAAATCTGCCCTGCTTTTAGCGGGACTTTCTGGCCTTGGCCGAATTGATGCCGATGCGCGGACCGAATTTGGCGACGACCTCAAGGTGAACATATCGCGGCAGACAGCGTGGTCGAAAGCCATCACTGCAGCGGCCCAGCGCGGCGAAAAGGGAACAGTGGCGTTGATGGCAATCGCCGGAATGCAGGCCGCGTCTTGGTCATCAATTCCTGCTTTCCATCTTTATCATATCGTGCGGGCGTTGCGTCAGGTGGGGCTGGAACCAGAGGCACGGATGATTGCAGCGGAAGCGGTTACTTTTGGCTGATCTTCGGTCCACGGCACATACCGGCCATATATGAGCGCGTCCGATCGTGATCTGATTACTCGGTTTCTGGAAATGCTAGCAGCCGAGCAGGGCGTGGCAAGCAATACGCTTTCTGCATATAAAAGTGACCTTTTGGCTGCATCCCAATTGTTGGATGGAAAGCTGAATCACGCTGGCGCCGACAATCTGGCGGAACTGGCAAGCAACTGGCGAGACCTTGCCAATAGCTCAGTTGCGCGCAAGGTATCGGCACTGCGGCGCTTTTTCGCTTTTTTGCATGAGGAGGGCTTTCGCGCCGACAATCCGTCTGCGGCGTTGCCAAAACCACAACAGGCGCGAACGCTGCCTAAAATTCTTGATATCAACGAAGTGGATAAGTTGTTCGCCGTCATTGCGGACAAGCTTGCACAGCCTCATCCTGCGCCCGCCGACTTCCGCTTGGCGGCTCTTATCGAATTGCTTTATGGATCAGGATTACGCGCAACCGAACTGGCGGCGCTGCCCCGAAATGCTGTCGTGTCGGATCAGCCATTCATTATCGTCAAAGGCAAGGGCGCTAAGGAACGTTTGGTTCCCATCTCTAACCGTGCACGCCAAGCCGTTGGCACTTGGTCGGCCATGATACCTGAAAAGGCACGCTTCCTGTTTCCCTCGCGCGCGAGCCATATCAGCCGCATCCGTCTGTTTCAGATCATAAAGGAACTGGCTTTGCAGGCCGGTTTGGACCCGGCAAAGGTTAGTCCGCATGTCCTTCGGCATGCCTTTGCCACGCATTTGTTGGCAGGTGGCGCAAACCTGCGGGCGTTACAGTCCATGCTGGGCCATGCCGACATCGCCACAACACAGATTTATACGCATGTGGACAGCAGCCGGCTGGTCGAACTGGTCAATCGGCGGCATCCTTTGGCAACGCGCACATTGACCCGTCGCGCCGCAGGCTCTAACCGGCAGGCATGATGGTATTTCTTGACTTCGAAAAGCCTGTCGCTGCTTTGGAAGCGCGCATCTTGGAACTCCAAGCCGCTGCGCAAGAAAGCGACGTCGATGCGGACGCAGAAATCGCAAAATTACGTGGCAAGGCGGATAAGCAACTCGCCGACACTTATGCAAATCTGACCGCATGGCAGAAAACGCAAGTTGCGCGCCATCCGGAAAGGCCCCATTTCAAGTATTATATCGCGTCCATGTTCGAAGATTTCATGCCGCTGGCCGGGGATCGCGCCTTTGGCGATGACCAAGCGATCATCGGCGGGCTTGCGCGATTACATGGTCGCCGGGTCATGGTCATTGGCCATGAGAAAGGCGACGACACGCAAAGCCGGCTGCGCCATAATTTTGGCATGGGAAAGCCAGAGGGCTATCGTAAAGCTATCCGCTTAATGGAGCTTGCGGATCGCTTTGCTATTCCCGTCGTAAGCTTGGTGGACACGTCAGGCGCGTTTCCCGGAATTCAGGCCGAAGAACGCGGGCAGGCCGAAGCGATTGCCCGTTCTACCGAAGCATGCTTGGCACTTGGCGTACCCATGATCGCCTGCATTGTGGGCGAGGGCGGATCCGGCGGCGCAGTTGCCTTGGCGGCCGCAGACCGGATTCTTATGTTTCAATATGCCGTTTATTCGGTGATCTCACCCGAAGGCTGTGCATCGATTTTGTGGCGTACAGGCGACAAGGCGGCTGATGCAGCGCAGGCGATGAAAATGACTGCAGATGATCTCAAATCGCTGCGCATCATTGATCGCATTGTTAAGGAGCCAGTCGGCGGTGCACATCGCGACCACGCGCTGGCAGCAGCGACGCTGGCATCCGCCATCCACGAGGAATTGGAGGCATTATCTGCTTTCTCCGCAAAGGAATTGGTGCAGCAACGCAGGGCAAAATTTTTAGCCATGGGCGCTTGAAAGTTTTCGGCTATCCTTCGGTAAAGCCTCAGTGTGTTTGAACCCTTGCAACACAATATGCTAATCACCATTCTCCTTGTTTAAGGGGTATATTTATGCGTTTTTCCAAGACGTTTTTGGTTGGTAGCGTCGCGATATTGGCACTGGCGAATTCCGGCTCCAATATTCCCGTTATGGCCAAACCAAGCACTAAGGCTGCGCCTGCTCCAAAGCCATTCAGCCCCAAAGAAAAGGCGGAAGGCGCCAAATATAACACCGAAATCATAAAGGAATTTGGCGGGCCGATGCAAAGTCCGCAAACGGAATATGTTGTGCGCGTCGGGAAAAATATCGCGATGCAGTCGGGGCTGGGCAATGCGCAGAGCGATTTTAATGTGACGTTGCTCAATTCGTCCGTGAACAACGCCTTCGCCTTGCCCGGTGGCTTTGTCTACATCACCCGCCAGCTTGTCGCCCTGTGCAACAGCGAGGCCGAAATGGCGGGGGTTCTGGGGCATGAGGTCGGGCATACCGCCGCACGGCATAGCGAGAAACGCAAAAGCAATGCGACGCTTGCTGGCCTGTTGGGCATGGGTGGGAGCATATTGGGTTCAGTGCTTGGCAACTCCGGCGGATTGCTGGGGGCGATTGGTGGCGGATTGCAACAATATGCAGGGCCGCTGGCGCAAGTGTTCAGCTTGAAATATTCTCGTACGCAGGAAGAGGAAGCGGATGATTACGGCATCCTTTACCTCAGCAAGGCCGGCTATGATCCAAGCGCGCTGGCGTCTATGCTCAACTCGCTCGCCTTGCAGACGGTCGTAGACTCACGGATTGCCGGTTTGGCCGACGGCCAAATTCCGGAATGGGCAAGCACGCACCCTGATCCTGCGCGGCGTGTTGTGCGGGCAGAAACGCGGTCCAAGGCTTACCCTGTGAGCACATTTCGTAATGCGGACGCTCATCTGGCCGCGATTGACGGCATGTTGTATGGCGATGACCCCGCGCAAGGCGTGATCGAAGGGCAGGAATTCCTGCATCCGCAGCTTAAAATGCAATTCACAGCGCCCAATGGCTTCGGCATTCAGAATGGCAGCGACGCCGTTTCCATCAACGGAAATAGCGGAAAAGCCATTTTTACCGCAGCGGCATTTGACGGCAACCGCCAAAGCTACATTTCCAAGGCGTTGAAGGCGGTATCGGGTGAGAATACGACCATTCCGGTTGGAGATATTCGCCGGACGACGGTGAATGACATTCCCGCATTTTATAGCGAGGCGGTGGTCAACACCCAACAGGGACAGCGCGTAGTGCGCGTATTTGCCTATGAATGGGCGCCAGGGACGGCCTATCATTTCGTGACGATAACGGCCACCAATGCAAACCCATTTGACCAGATGTTTTCCAGCATGTCGCGCTTGAACAGTGCGCAGGCGGCTGTAATAAAGCCACGCAAGCTGCGCGTTGTTTTGACGGGGCCGCGCGATACCTTAGCATCGCTTGCCGGACGCATGGCATATACGTCGCTGCAGACCGAGCGCTTTTTGGCGTTGAATGGCTTGCCATCCAACGCAACAATCCGGGCAGGTCAAAAGCTGAAAATCGTTACATATTAAAACGAAACCAGCGAAGACCTCTGGCTTCTTTACCAAGGGTTCCAGCCAACACCTGAATGCCGCAGCAACTTGCCATAAAAAAGGACGGAAACCGAAGTCTCCGTCCTGATGTTCTTGAAAAACTAAAGAGTTGATCCACAGATTTTTTACACGCCCCTTATTATTTAAGGTTGCCGACTATGTTATTGAATCTCTCCCCCAGATTCGTGCCGAGGCTGCTCATTCCAGCGATTACGGCAACATCAATTAAGGCGGCGATCAGGCCGTATTCGATTGCGGTCGCGCCGTCTTCGTTTTTGAAGATTTTCGTGATCATTTTCATATTTGGTCTCCAGTTTGTTTTTTCCTACGCCGGGGCGGTTTTGTCAAAAATATCCACCCAGGGAACGATAATTCAGTAATGTTTACTATTTGGTTAAGTTGATAGTTAACGCGTCTTTCTAAATGTATTCGAAACGTTAATCCAAATTCCATTATTACTCTCGGCAAGGTTGCGCAGAGAGGAATTCATCGCAATAAAGAGTAATGCAACGCTCAAACCATATCCTACTGCTGTCGTACCGCGGTCGCACTTTGCAATGCGAAAAACGAGTTTCTACAAGTTTGGCCCTACTTTATTGCTTGGTTGCGACCGCGGCCAAAATCCCACATATGGGTTAACAAAGCCTTTCAGCACGATGAGAATATGGAAAAAAATCCGACAATATTGTTCGTGGTTGCCGCGGCCTTAACCGACGAGAAGGGTCAAATTCTGCTTCAAAAGCGTCCTGAGGGAGCGCAAATGAGCGGGTTATGGGAGTTCCCTGGCGGCAAGGTCGACAATGGCGAATCCCCCGAAGTTGCGCTCATCCGAGAGCTGGATGAGGAGCTGGGCATCATTGTAGCAGCGCAGGATCTTGTGCCGGAGACATTTGCAAGTGCGCTATTGGGTGATCGAAACCTTGTGCTTCTGCTGTATCGTTGTGCCCATTGGGCCGGTACCCCAAAACCGATTTACGCAACCGATATTCAATGGCTTCTGCCGCAGGACATGGCTGCCTTGCCTATGCCACCTGCAGATTATCCTTTAGTACAAAAGCTTCAGTCGCTTTAAATTTTGCGGTCCTTTGATAAGACGTCAGCGAGAGAAACTTGCGCGCTTCCTCTTTTGGCGGGGCGAGGTTGGTTCTCCGACGGTGCCCATCCGCTTAGGTGCACATGCGCATAGCATTCGGCAACCTTGCTGTGTTCGTCTGCGCGCCTTGCGAAGATTGCATCTAGTCGGCCGGCGATGTCCTTCCCCAAAAAGGGTCGCGGTCCCGAAAGGGCGTTGCCAATCCCCGCGTCGCGAATGTCAGAGATGATTGCGCGCCAGTCGGCATAGCGGACTAAAGAATTGTCTTGGTCTGCAACTGGCAAGTTGAACCCCGCACGGACAAGCAGGTCGGCCGCACTGCGCAAATCAATCTGTGGATGAATATGCGCCGCCACGCGTTCGGCATCGGATTCCAGAAACATCGATTTCAGCGTGCTTAATGTTCCAGCGCCAAACATATGACCCAGAAACAAACCGTCAGGTCGCAAGATACGGCGTATCTGAATAAGAGCGCCGGGAAGATCATTGACGCTGTCGAGTGTGCCGGCGGAGATCACAAGGTCAAAGCTCCCCTGCGCGAATGGCAGGCGGTCCTCGTCCAGCACGATAACGCGATCTTCCCCTGTTCTGTCTTCGCGCAGCGTCGCCAGCGTATAGCGAACGTTCGGCGGCAGGATGTCTGCCTGCCATCGCGCGATTGGACCGATGATCAGCGCATGTTCAAATATACGCGTTACGGCGGAAAGCCGCTCGGCGAGATCTTGCGCAATATGGTTCCACAGAAACATGTCGCCTGTCCGCTGGAGCGCGCGTTCCCGCAAGCTCCGGCGACGGCGGCGGTCAAAAATCTCTGGGGGAGCCACATCTTCATGCATTTGAGCCTTGTGAAGCGCGATGCTTTGTCCGACAAGTCTGATATGGCATGGGGAAGCGACATTTTCCATATAATGTTGAATTGGGTCTTGCCTGAACGCTGTCCCTGTTGCGGCGCAATCACCCCAGCGGGTGGACCCTTTTGCGTCTCTTGCTGGCAAAATTTGGAATTTCTGGGGCCGCCTTGGTGCCGCGGATGCGCAGCGCCTTTCGAATTTGACCGTGGCGACGATGCTTATTGCGCGTCATGTATCGCCCACCCACCCCGGCATGACGGCATCCGCGCGGCCGTGAAATATGATGATGTATCGGCGCGAGTTGTGCTTCGGCTGAAATATGGCGGAAAAATTGGTTTGGCCCGCGTCATCGCACGGCAACTGGTTAGGCATTTGCCTCATGGTCATGCCGATTTGATCATCACCCCAGTCCCGTTGCACTGGACCCGGATGTGGTCGCGTACCTTCAACCAATCCGCCCTTATTGGCCAAGAGCTGGCCGCATTAAGCGGCATCCCCTTTGTTCCCGACATATTGGTCAGGCATAAACGTACGCCAACTATGCGCGGCCTTGGTGTCCGGCGCCTTTGCCGTGAACCCTAAATGGCAGGGCAGGGTAAAGGGGCTCCGCCTCATCCTGATTGATGATGTGTTCACTACGGGCGCGACCAGCGTGTGTCAGTATTAAAACGCAGCGGCGCAAGCTGGGTGCAGATTTTTTGTTGGGCCCGTGCTTTGCGCGGCACTAACCATCAGCCCGCCTCCATATCGCGCGACGCTTGACTTGGGTGCCGTTGCACACCATCTCTGAGCTATGACCGCAACTGTTGAAATTTACACCAAATTCGCATGCCCTTATTGCGTCCGTGCCAAGCATCTTTTGGATAGCAAAGGTGTCAAATATACCGAATATGATGTGACAATGGGTGGCGCCAAGCGCGCGGAGATGGTTGCGCGCGCGCCGGGCGCCCGGACGGTGCCACAGGTTTTCATCAACGACGTCGCAATGGGCGGATCGGACGACCTGCGTGCTCTGGATTCCCAAGGAAAGCTTGATCAATTGCTTGGAGTCGGCTGCGCGCAATGATCGCATTCGACTTGAACTGCGGTAACGGACACCCGTTCGAGGGCTGGTTCTCGTCCTTTGCCGATTTTGATGCGCAAATGGCCAGCGGCATGCTTGCGTGCCCGCTGTGCGCCGATGTACATATTCATAAGGCGCTTTCTGTGCCCAACGTGCCGCGAAAGGGCAATCAGCGCGCGATGCTTCCGCCCGCAGTTGCGGTGCCACAGGCCGATGCGACAGGCCCAACACCTGCCGCTGCGGAAGGCCCGTCCCCAGCATTGGTTGAACTGGTGCAAAAACTTGCGCGCGCACAAACCGAAATGCTGGATAAATCGCAGTGGGTGGGCGGCAACTTTGCTGAGACCGCCCGTGCAATCCATTATGGCGAAGAGCCGGACCGCCTTATTCACGGTGAAACAAGCACCGGCGAGGCAAAGGCCTTAGCCGCTGAAGGCATTGGCGTAGCGCCTTTATTATTTCCGGTCGTCCCGCCATCTGCTAAAAATTGACCACGGGAATGTGGGCAGCTATGGTTACCACAAGGCACCCATAGCTCAGGAGGATAGAGCATCAGATTCCTAATCTGGGGGCCACTGGTTCGAATCCAGTTGGGTGCACCATTTAAGTGCCAAATCACTAACAGGGATTTTCCCGGTTAGTGCGGTACTGATAGCCTTCTCTAGGCTCGACTTTTCTCCGATAATGCCGATGTTCTCATCACCCACTTCAATGCGGGATATGACGGTGCGCAGGTAAGCTTTGCGGGCGTGGATATCGCCTGTGTCGAGCTTGTCGCGCATGAGGGTTGAGAACGCGGCTGATCGGCTTCGCGTTCACCGCAGCTACATCTATAAACTAATCAATACTGGCGTCCTGCCTCACCCAATAAAGCTGGAGCGTGCGGCCCGCTTCAAGGCAAGTGACTTGGATGAAGCCATAGGTGCTCTTTCAAACGAATACGCTAAATAACAAAACCGCACTGGATTAGCAGCGTGGGTCGAACGGCTCGTCGCCGAAGTTCGGTTAACTTTCACAAGTGAACGCTTTTGTTGTCACACTATCTATTTTGCGATACCGTATCATTCAATTGTGAGGCTGGTGTTTCGCTCTCACTAGCGATCGATGACCGAAGGATTATGTGTGCCTGATTTTCATCCCCCTTGGTTCGATCCTGCCCCGCCTTCGGCTGAGGACTGCGTCTTTCCGAGGTTAATCAATCGCAATGCCGAGACGGCACCAAACGAAGTATTTATCCGCTTTGAAACAGGCGAGTTCTGGAATTGGGCGGAGACGCAAGAAAAGTCGGTGGCTACGGCAGCGGCATTGCAAGAAAGAGGGGTGCTGCAAGGAGACATCGTTGCAGCTTGGGCTCCCAATTCACCCGCATTGGTTCGCGCATGGTTTGGCGCCAATTATATCGGCGCCACACTGGCGCCGATAAACACCAGTTTTCGCGGTCGGCTCGTCGAACATGCGCTAGCCAAAACTGGAGCCAAAATTCTCATCATTCATCCGGATCTGGTTTCGCGGTTGGATGGACTTTCGCTTGGCGGGATCGAACGGATAATTCTTTCAGGCCCGACGGGCGAGGATGTTGCATCTGTACTCCCTGTCCCAGTTGAAAATTTCGATGCCTTGATTGGCAATTCTGAAGTCGTCGAATTGGCTCATGTTGAACCATGGGATAGTCCGGTGATTATCTTCACATCAGGAACTACCGGCCCGTCAAAGGCAGTGGAAACGTCCTATGTGCAGCAGTGGACGACGGCTCGGGTTACATACGGCTATATGACTGCATCTGATCGAATACTCGTCAACCTGCCAATGTTTCATGTGGGCGGCATCAGCGCAATAGTGGCCGCATTGGCGTGTGGAGGTTCGGTTGCGTTATTCGAGGCATTTGACACTCGGCGCTTTTGGGATCTTGTTCGTGAAACCGGCTCCACCACCTGTTCCGGATTTATCGGAGCGCTGACAAGTTTCTTACATAAAGAACCTGCTCAGCTCATCGACGCTGATAATCCGCTCCGAATTTGCATGCTCGGGCCGTTGAATGAGGAAGCGGTCGCAGTCGCCGAGCGATTTGACTTCGATTATGTCTCCGGTTTCAATATGACTGAGGTATCGACGCCTCTTGTCACCGAGATAAATGAAACCACCCTACAAAGTTGCGGTAGGCCCCGCACGGGCATAGAATGTAGGATCGTCGACGCCAATGACAGCCCTGTTCCGGTTGGGGATGTTGGCGAATTGATCATCCGCACGGATCAGCCATGGCAGTTTTTCAGCAGCTATCTTGGCGATCCGGAGGCCACTGCCAAGGCTTGGCGAAATGGTTGGTTTCATTCCGGTGATTTGCTAACTTGCGACCATGACGGTCGATATTATTTCGTCGACAGGAAGAAAGATGCGATCCGGAGACGCGGAGAAAATATCTCCTCAATTGAGATTGAAATGGAGGTGTCGCGCCATCCGGACGTCCGCGAGGTCGCCGCTTATGGAGTTGATGTGCCCGGAGGAGATCAAGAGGTTATGATTTGCGTGGTCCCTAATCCAGGGGTCGAGCTTGATCCCAAAACACTTATAGAGTTCTTGATACCACGTATGGCACACTTCATGGTCCCTCGATACGTTCGCGTAGAACAAGAACTGCCCAAGACCCCGACGAACAAAATTCAAAAGACAGAACTGTGCAGGGAGGGCGTTACAGAAAACAGTTGGGATCGTGAAGCCGCAGGCATTCGATTAAAACGCGAAAAACTTACCGCTTACTGATCGAGCAAGCAATTTTATGTTTCATTCATCCGCCGGTCTCATATATATAAATATAGCAATTGGGACTGCGCGTATTCATTTTATTCGATAAGAGTAGGAAGCGATATGATCGACACAGAACAGACGACAGAAACTCTCATTCAACGAGTTCACCGCTTGCAGCAGGTGATGGCCGCTCGGGACGTAAGCGCATCTTTGGAGTTCTTTGCCCCGAACGTAGAATACCATTATCATTTTGGAACTCGCCCCCTGATAGGAATTGAGTGGGTTGAGAAGTTCCTCAAGAAATATTGGGCGAACCATACCGACGTCACTTGGGTTATCAATAGCTGGGCAGAGAATGACGGCCGCCTCTTCAGCGAGGGTGAAGAGCGATATGTAAACGCAGATGGTCATCAGGTCATCCATCCATATATGGGTGTAATTGAATTTACTGACGGCTTGATCACAGGCTGGAGGGACTACTTCCAAATGGCAGACCCCAACGCAGGCAAATAAATATTCTGTGCAGACATTTTGTCCATTGAACGCTGACGGAAGACAATTGGCGCTGGTATCACCGCTAGCTTGCCGCATAATATCAACCCAACAGATTAACCCAAGCGCTCTCCTGTTTTAAACTACAAAAAGTCTCAAATTATCTTGCGACGGACCGAGTAATAAAGGCCTAATGCAGGTTACTCCAAGAGCTTCCATTGTAGAATATGGTGTCGGCTATCTCCATTTTTCATTCTTTCCTTGGCGGAAAGGGTGAGGTCGCATAAGCCGTTGAAGGTCGCCAATCGGCGTTGATCCGTCCCCGTCATATCGGGATTAAGTGACATGGTGACGGCATGCACAATTTCATTCTCTTCAATCCGCCATTTACCAGCGTAGTGAAAATAGCTGTCAAACGCTGCGGCTTTTTGCTCGTCGGTCGCATTGCGTGCATTGGCGAGACCAAAAACAGGCCGCGACGGCTTGGCGATGCTGGCAGTCATTGTGCCGTCGGCAGCATATATGATGAAACCATGCGCGCCTTGTCCGAAGGGCCGTGTTACCTGGCCATCGTGGTATTCAATCCGCCAATCAATCAGTTGCCACGCACCGATAAAATTTTCACGCTTATGCGCCATTTTTTTCGCCTGTTCTTGGGGCAGGACGGCGGTGCTGCACTATACGGAAACGATTGGCAACGAAGGCGAGATCCGTAAGGCAGGCGTTACCCGCGGGGTTGAGGCCGGTGACATGATAATCGCTATATGCCGCAGCAAAATTGGCCCACATTCCGCCATGCAAATTGACGGACAGATTCATGCCACTTCTCGTATAGTTATCGAGCGCGGCATCAATAAATGCTTCGTCGGTTGAATAAAGATACGACGAAATGGCGCCATGCTCCCGTGCCAAAAAACAGGCTTCGTCAACTGCAGTGGCTCCATCGCGAGCTGCGATGACGAAAAGCACTGGTCCAAAATGCTCCTTTGCATAGAGGGCAGCATTACCGCTCGGCAGCGAAACCACCAGCGGCGTCATGGTACGTGCCTGAGGATAATCAGGGTGGTTATAGGGCAAAGCTTGCCTTAAAATCCGTGCGCCATCGGCTTCGGCAGCACAGTCTGTTAGATGATCAATGATGTCACAGCTTTGCTCGACCTGCACCGCACCCATGATGCCCGCAGCAATGAGCGGGTCATTTGCTATTCTATCAATAGCCGCCACCAATGCAGATGCGACATCATCGAAGGATTTATGGCCGCTAGCTGTGTGAATGCCAGCGACAGATACATAGACATTTTGCGGACTGGTGCACATTTGTGCCGAAAAAAGACAGGTTGCTCGGGCGATAGCCGTCGCCGTCTCCTCAAGATCCTCACAGCTTTCAAGTACCACGGAGTTAATACCTGCAGTCTCGGTGAAAAGTTGCTTGCCGGTCACGGTGCGCTCGAGATGTCCGCCATAACGCGGGCTGCCGGTGAAATCGATAATCTGCACTGCCGGGTCGTCGATGAAGCGCTGCGCGACGGGCGCATCGATCGTGTCGACAGCCAACGTGATGAGGTTTGGATCGCAGCCATAGTCCGCCAGCACCTTACGGCATTCGCGCACAGCAATCGCTATGGGTAGGATGGCAATAGGATGTGGTTTGACGATCACTGGATTGCCAGTCGCAAGGCTGGCGAACATCGCCGGATAGGCATTCCATGTGGGAAAAGACGCGCAGCAAATGACCAAGCCGATTCCACGCGGGACGAGCGTGTACGTCTTTTCGAGCGATACATCTTCCTTGCCAAAGGTTCGATCCCAGCGCGCATTGGGTGCAACGGCCCGCATCGCTTTTGCGGCATAGGCCAGCGCCTCGATCCCACGGTCGAGCGCATTGGGACCACTCCCACTGAATGCTTGCGTATAGCTTTGCCCGGCGACATGCATCACGCTATGCGCCATTTGAAAGTTGTGATCATAGAGCCTGAGTGCCATTTCAAGGCAAAGCGCAACGCGCACTTCCTGGTCGACTTTGCGCCAACAGGTCATGGCGTGGGTAGCGGCCAAAATCAGCTCCGCAGGTTCGCTTACGGGGTAATCTATACCGAGATGTTTGCGCGTGAAGGGGGAAACTTCCTGCCCGCTACGTCCCGCTATGCCCGGTTGGTCCAGTTCAAACGGCTTGCCCAGCTGTGCCTCGAACGCAGCCTTCCCCTCTTCAGCCTTTCCCGGTGCATGAAACTTGCCGCTGGGGGAATCGCGAAAGGGACTCCAGCTGCGGCGGGTCTCAACCGCTTCAATCGCGGTGGCGAGTAATTCTGCATGGCGCTCGGCAAGATTTGAAAGTGTTTCGGTCATGCAGGCTCTTTAATTTAGGCGTTCAACGATCATCGCGGCACCTACGCCCGTCGCACCGGTGGTAACGATCAGGCCAAGCGAGGCTTTGGCTGCGTCCAGTGTATCGAGCAGGGTCGAGGTCAGGATCGCGCCCGACGCGCCCATTGGGTGCCCCTTGGCCAGATGCCCGCCAGCCACATTGACCCGCTCGGGATGCGGTTCCCGGTCCCGCAGGAATTTGGCAATGGTAACGGCAAATGCCTCCATGAATTCGATGCGGTCGATTTGGTCGAGCGATAGGCCTGC
>NZ_JARXAI010000086.1 GCF_029865925.1 Sphingorhabdus sp. | reverse complement strand
CAGCCAGGTCACTAACCCGCCGATCGACAGCTTGCGCGAACGGCATGTGATGAGCCTGAAGACACGCTTTTCCAACCTTGCCAATATCTTGGAGGAGACGAGCCAGAATGCAGACGTGCTGGTGCTGGATAGCCCGGTTCTGACCGCGCATGATTGGCGCAAGCTCAAGTCCGCGTTCGGACCGCTTGGCGCCGAAATCGACTGCACCTATGACATATCCGCCGGGCAAGAAGGCCTGCGCGCCGCCATCACGCGCATCCGTGAAGAAGCCGTCGCCGCGGTGCGTATGGGCAAGTCCGAGCTGTTTTTGACCGACGATAATATCAGTGAAGACCGAGTGGGAATCGCGATGATCCTGGCTGCTGCTGCTGTGCATACGCACTTGGTCCGCAATGGCCTGCGCAGCTATTCGTCGATTAACGTCCGTTCCGCCGAATGCTTGGATACGCATTATTTCGCCGTGCTCATTGGCGTTGGTGCAACCACCGTGAACGCTTATCTTGCCGAAGCTATGATTGCCGATCGCCATGGCCGCGGCCTGCTGGGCAGCCTGACATTATTGCAAGCCATCGAAAATTACCGCACGGCCATTAACGAAGGGCTGCTGAAGATCATGTCCAAAATGGGCATCGCAGTTATATCCAGCTATCGTGGTGGCTATAATTTTGAAGCGGTTGGCCTGTCGCGTGCGTTGGTCAATGACTTCTTCCCCGGCATGCCGAACAAGATTTCGGGCGAAGGCTATCACTCTTTATATGTGAACGCGCGTGATCGTCACGCCGATGCGTTCGACGCCGCGGTTGCGCGGTTACCCGTTGGCGGCTTTTACAAGCAACGTGATGGCGGGGAAGAACATGCCTATTCCGCTGGCCTGATGCATCTGTTGCAAAGCTCCGTGGCGAATGACAGCTATTCGACCTACACGCAATTTGCCCGAGGCGTCAAAGAACTGCCGCCGATTTACTTGCGCGATTTGTTGGAGTTCAACTTCGCGAAAGAGCCGGTTGCGATTGACGAGGTTGAGGCGATAACTGAAATCCGCAAACGTTTTGTAACACCCGGAATGTCGCTTGGCGCGTTGTCGCCAGAGGCACATGAAACATTGGCCATCGCCATGAACCGGATCGGCGCAAAGGCCGTTTCGGGCGAGGGCGGCGAAGACAGCAAGCGTTTCAAGCCATATGAGAATGGTAACAACGCCAACAGCGTCATCAAGCAAGTCGCAAGCGGCCGCTTCGGTGTTACCGCCGAATATTTGGGTGCGTGCGAGGAAATTGAAATCAAGGTCGCGCAGGGCGCAAAGCCCGGCGAAGGTGGGCAACTGCCCGGCTTTAAGGTGACCGAAATGATTGCACGGCTGCGTCACTCGACGCCGGGCGTGACGCTGATTTCACCGCCACCGCACCACGACATTTACTCCATCGAAGATTTGGCGCAGCTGATCTACGATCTCAAGCAGATTAACCCGCGTGCGCGGGTCTGTGTGAAGCTTGTCAGTGCGGCAGGCATTGGCACGATTGCGGCAGGCGTAGCCAAGGCACATGCGGATGTCATCCTCGTCTCGGGCAATGTCGGTGGTACGGGCGCAAGCCCGCAAACCAGCATCAAATATGCAGGCACGCCATGGGAAATGGGGCTATCCGAAGCCAATCAGGTGCTCACGCTCAATGGGCTTCGTCACCGCGTCAAGCTGCGTACCGATGGTGGCCTAAAAACCGGACGCGACATTGTTGTTGCCGCGATATTGGGCGCTGAGGAATTTGGCATCGGGACCCTAAGCCTCGTTGCCATGGGCTGCATCATGGTGCGCCAATGCCATTCAAACACATGCCCTGTTGGCGTGTGTGTTCAGGATGAAGCGTTGCGCAAAAAATTCACGGGCACGCCGGAAAAGGTCATCAACTTGATGACCTTCATCGCCGAAGAAGTGCGCGAAATATTGGCTAAGCTTGGCTATCGCAGCCTTGACGAGGTGATCGGACGCACCGAATTGTTGCGGCAGGTCAGCCGCGGTGCAGAGCATCTTGACGATCTTGACCTTAACCCGATCCTCGCCAAAGTCGACGCGCCAGACAGTGCGCGCCGGTTCAACATCCCGACATTCCGCAACGAAGTACCCGATAGCCTTGATGCGCAAATGATCCATGATGGTAGGCCAGTGTTCGAACGACGCGAAAAGATGCAGTTGACATACAATGTCCGCAACACGCATCGCGCGGTGGGCACGCGGCTCAGCTCGGAAATCACGCGGTTATATGGCATGAAGGGCCTCGCAGAAGGCCATGTGCATGTCCGCTTGCGTGGCTCTGCCGGTCAGTCGCTTGGGGCGTTTTTGTGCCAAGGTATTACATTGGAAGTCTTTGGCGATGCCAATGACTATGTCGGCAAGGGCCTGTCCGGCGGAACGATCATTGTGCGTCCAACGGTCAGCAGCCCGCTTACCAGCCATCAAAATAGCATCATCGGCAACACCGTGCTCTATGGCGCCACATCAGGCCGGCTGTTCGCGGCAGGGCAAGCGGGCGAGCGCTTTGCCGTCCGCAACTCTGGCGCGCATGTCGTCGTCGAAGGCTGCGGTTCAAACGGGCTGGAATATATGACCGGTGGCGTGGCGGTCATTTTGGGCAAGGTCGGTAGCAATTTCGGCGCTGGCATGACGGGCGGGATGGCCTTTGTGCTCGATGCCGGTGGTGACTTCGCCGCCATGGCCAATCCTGACAGCATCGTGTGGCAACGTCTGGAAAGTGCCTATTGGGAAGAGCAGCTAAAGGCACTTATCACAGAACACGCGCGGACAACGGACAGCGCATGGTCGAAATCGATCATTGAGGATTGGGATCGCAGACGCGGCGAATTCTGGCAAATTTGCCCGAAGGAAATGCTTGCGCGCCTCAGCCAGCCTCTGTCCGACCATGTGGCATTAGAAGCTGCTGAATAGCATAAGCCACTAGCCAATTGGTCGCTCTCCTGCTTAGGTCATCGCACTGATATGTCATGGAGATGCGTTATGCGCAGTGTGTTACTTGCCGGCTGTTTATGTGCGATGTCGGTGCCCGCTTATGCCGATGCCAATACTGACCTGAACAATCTTGTCAGCGATGTCTGGGCGTATACGTTAAAAGAGCAGCCTGTGTACGCAAGCGCGCTTGGCGTGAATGATTATGCCAATGAACTTGGCGATTATACGCTTGCCGCGCAGGACCGCAGAGCAACGGAAGCCTCACAATTTCTTATCCGTTTGGACGCCATACCGCCGGCATCGCTTGATGCGCCAACAAAGGTTGAAGCAGGCATATTGCGGCGATCGCTCAATTCGGCGATTGAGGGCAATAGATTTGGCCAACGGGCCATCAACTTCACGACCTATTCCAGCTGGCATCAGCAACTGGCCGGCATGGCACAAAACCTGCCGTTCAAAACCAAGCGAGATTTTGAATCCTACAACGCACGCCTGACCCAATATGCGCGGGCTAATGATGAAAATATCGCGGTCGCCAATGTTGCTATCAAGGGCAAGTTTACACAAGCTTGCGAAACGTTAAACGGCTTTGAAGGCACAATCAGCGGGCTTATTGCCCCCGACATTCGCCGGTCGCGTTTCTACGGACCTTATGCCGGCAAGCGTCCTGAAAATATTTCGGAAACCGACTTTGCTATATTGGCCGCAAACGCCGAAGCGACCATCCGCATGGTCGTGTATCCAGCGCTGAACAAGCAACTGGCGTGGTACACAACAAGCTACAAGCCAGCCTGCGCCAAGGCGCCAGGTGTTTCGGCGCAGCCAAATGGTGCGGCCTATTATGCCTTTCGTATTCGTGAGGAAACGACGACTGATCTGACCGCTGAACAAATCCACCAAATCGGCCTCAGCGAAGTGACGCGGATCCGTGCCGAAATGGCAGAGGTCGCCAAAAAGGCTGGCTACCCAAGCCGCGAAGCCTTCATCGCGCATTTGCGGACTGACCCGCAATATTATGCCAAAACGCCTGAGGAACTGATGGAGAAGGTCGCCCGTGTGACCAAGATCATCGACGGCAAGATGCCCACATTGTTCGGGCACCTGCCCCGCTTGCCCTATGGCATCCGACAAATTCCCGCAGAGACGGCCGAGGGCACGACGACGGCTTATTATAATCCGGGATCACCCGAGATCAGCATTTCAGGGACCTATTTTGTCAACACATCGAAGCTGAACCAGCGGCCGTTTTGGGAAATTCCGGCGCTGTCAGCGCACGAAGCCGTTCCGGGGCATCACAACCAGATTGCCCTGCAGCAGGAACTGCCTTTGTCCGATTTCCGCAAATATGGCGCGTCCTTCACCGCGTTTACGGAAGGTTGGGGCCTCTATTCCGAACGGCTTGGCATCGAAATGGGGCTGTATGATACCCCTGCCAAGGACATGGGCAGGCTATCCTACGAAATGTGGCGTGCATGCCGCTTGGTGGTCGATACCGGCATTCATACCAAGGGTTGGAGCAAGCAGCAGGCCATCGCCTTTATGACCGATAACAGCGCCTTGTCCGCCGCGAATATCGAGGCGGAGGTCAACCGTTATATTAGCTGGCCCGGCCAAGCCTTGGCTTATAAATTAGGCGAGCTGAAAATCCGAGAATTGCGGGATATGGCGACCAAGGAGCTTGGGAGCAAATTTGATTTGGCTGCCTTCCATGACGCGGTGCTTGGCCAGGGGTCAGTGCCGCTGAATGTCCTTGATCAGCAAATCAAAGATTGGGTCGCAGCGGAAAAGGCGAAGGGCTAAGCCGCTTCCTTATTTGGGTTCAGGAAGCGGCTGTGCATCGGCGCTTGCCGCTTCCTTGGCTTCTAACTCGGCCTGCAACTTTGCCTCACGTTCAGCGCGGCCTTTTTCGAACGCCTGCACGCGGGCTTCCACCTCTGCGGCCTCGGCATCGACGCCTGCCATGCGCTTGGCACGTTCGGCGGCGATTAAGCGGCCAAAGACAATGCCTGTGTCTTGCGCCTTTTCGGCATACGCCTTGTTAATCTCTGCCAAGCCGCAGCCGGTAAAACCGCCAGCGCCCGACGGCGAGCAGCTCATCGTTCCGCTGGCGCCAACATATTCATAAGATTTGATACGCTCCGACATCGCTTGATTACGCGGGTCATTGATATCGCCGCGCAAAGATGAAGGTATGCGAAAGCGGTCGGCCTCCCCCAAACGGGCGCAAACCACAATCTCGTCGCCTTTGCTTTCGGGACATTTGTCCTCGCCGTAAATGATGAGCTGGTTGATTTTCTCATCACCGGGCCTGGCTGCCGGGGCATCCTGCGCCGATGCCTGCGCCGACAGCATCAAGGCGATGCTGGCTAAAGAAATTCTGGCCATTGCTCTCACGCGATTATCTCCAAAGAATATGTAACCTGCATCTGAAGGTCGCAGGCTGAATGCGGCATGAAGCTTAAATATGTTTCGACACGGCAATGGCGGTGCGGCACCCCATGCGTACCAGTGCGCTCATCAAGGGATAGGCAGGGGCGCGTTCCGCACCTTCGGCCAAGGCGGTTGCCTTATGCTCCTGCTCGTCCGCTTGGAAATCTGCAATCATCGCCGACAATTCGGGGTCGCTCTCGCCGATTTCGGCAAGCTGTTCGCTGTAGTGGCGGTCAATTTCGGTCTCCACGGCCACGGTGCAGGCCATTGCCGCCTCCGGACTGATGGCGGCGGACACAGCGCCAAGTGTAAAGCCAGCCGCACTCCAAATCGGGTGCAAGGCTGTTGGCCGCACGCCACGCTCCGCCATCATCTTGTCAAAGGCGTTAAGGTGGCGTTCCTCTTGCTCTGCCATATGCGCGATGCTGCGCGCGGCAGGCGTGCGGTCACCCATGACCGCAAGCTGTCCGGCGTAAATCCGTTTCGCGCCGAATTCGCCCGCTTGGTTCACCCGGATCATCCGTTTGATCGCCCGTTCCCGCTGTGTGGCGGTTGTTAGATTTCCTTGTTGCGCCATATCATTGCCAAGATGAGCATTGCGCCGCCGAACGACAAGAGGAAATTGTATCCCGCCAGGGAAATGCCAAATAAAGTCCATGGCGCAACGTCACAACGCACCAAGGGCGCGTTCATGATGGATTTGAGCAAATCATCACCAGTACCTGAAATCGTCGCGGTGCAGGCGGTGAGCCCTTCCCAATAGCCATATTCGACACCGGCATGAAACCCGCCGATGATGCCGCTTGTTGCAATTGCAAGAGCGGCGAGCGCGACGAGCATTTTGCGAAAACCGGGGTTACCGACCCCAAAAGCGACCAACGCAATCGCGACGGCCGCGAAATGCGGATAACGCTGCCACCAGCAAATCTCGCAGGGGTAAAGCCCGCCAATATATTGCGATCCATAAGCGCCGCCCAGCAATGCAGCGGGAAGCAAAAATGCCAGCCAGTGGGCCTTATCGAATTTTGATGTCATAAATGCGGAGATACCTAGAAAGCTGCCATCCTGAACATGTTGCAGGATCTTACGTAAACCTATGCGCCCATCAATTCTGCGCCTTGCCCGTAAACGGTTTTGCCGCAAGTTTCATTGTCCGCGATCCAAGCCGCTGAAGCGTTTCTATTGCGTAATATAGCTGGAAATCATCGATATTTTTTGCCTTTAACTGCTCGGCAGTCATGGCGAAGCGGGGATCGTCGGCATTGTCCTTTTCCAGATCCTTATTGTCGTCTTTCAGTTCATTGACCAAGTGACGACGCAAGTCGGACTCGCGCACCGAAACGCGCGTTTTATAGTCGGGGTCGGTCAATTGCGGAACGCGGATATCGGGTTTGATACCGCCTTCCTGCACCGATCGGCCCGAGGGCAAATGATACCGCGCGACCGTGAGGCGCAAGCCAGTGTCGCGGGTCAAGGGAAGGACATTTTGCACCGACCCCTTGCCAAAGCTGCGTTCGCCCATGACCAACGCGCGGTGGTTGTCCTGCAAAGCGCCGGCAACGATTTCAGATGCCGATGCAGAACCCGCATCAACCAAAACGATAATCGGTGCACCATTGGTCACATCACCGGGTACCGCCCGTTCGGCCCACCAATGGTTGATGTCATTTTTGTCGCGGCCACGCTCGGATACAATCTCACCCTTTGTCAAAAAGGCATCGGATACGGCCACTGCCTCATCCAAGATACCGCCGGGGTTTGACCGCAAATCCACAATATAGCCCAGAGGATTGCCGCCAAGCGTTTTCTTGATACCCGCAACCGCCGCGACGACGTCAGCGCCGGTCTGTTCGGAAAAGCCGGTAACCGAAATGACGCCAATGCGGTCTTTCACTTCCCAGCGCACAGGCTTCAGGTCGATGATGGCGCGTGTGAGGGTTAGGTCGAACGGCGCATCACGGCCAGGGCGGAATATCGAAAGCTTGATCGTTGTACCCGGCGCGCCGCGCATCGCCTCTACCGCTTCATCAAGCGTACCGCCGACAATCAACTTGCCATCCAAATGTGTGATGAAATCACCCGACTTAATGCCCGCTTTATCCGCGGGCGTATCCTTCGTCGGCGCGATAACCTTTACCGCTTCATCTTCCATCGTGACGGTCAGACCTAGGCCGCCATATTCGCCATCAATCTGCGTGCGTAACGAGTTAAAGTCGGTTCGGTCGAGGAAACCACTATGCGGATCAAGGCTGGCCAGCATGCCCTGAATGGCGCCTTCCATAAGTTGCTTGTCGTCAACCTTGTCGACATAGCTGGATTTCACCTTGCGATACACCGCAAGGAATTCGTCCAGATCCTCAATCTGCTGCGCCTGCTGTTGTTGCCATTGCATGTTTTGCGCGACCAAAACGGTGGCAGGGACTGCAAGCGCCAATGTTATGGCAAGGGTTAAGGGCAGCAAACGGTTCTTCATAGACCAATTCCATTTCATCAGATTGTTGCTGCTATATCGCGACTGAACCTAAGGTGAAAGCACGTTATCACCAACTAATATCCTGCCTCGACCAAGCGCGCTAAACTCAACCAAGCATGGCCGCGATGTCCATCACGCGGCTGTTCTTGCGCAGTTCAACGCCAATTTCGGGTCCTTTTTTCCGGCGCGCCCAAGTAAGGCGCCTTGATCAATTTTCTGGCCTTTAGTGACTTCGACCGAATCAAGGTTGGTGATCAGGCTATTCCAGCCTTTGCCGTGTTCGATAATCACGATGTTGCCATAGCTGCGGTACCGCCCCGCAAAAGAGATTGTTCCGCCTGCTGGAGCGACGACGCGTTCGGCTTGTGTGACCGTCAGCCTTATGCCGCGCTCGCGATAGCCATTGACGTTAAGTTCACTAAAGCCGGCGACAACTTGCCCGGCGGCGGGAAGAATATAGGCACTGCCGCTCGGACGGCCCTGCTCGCTGTGTCCAGGGCCTATAACCGCTAGTCCGCCTGCAATAGACAGAGGCGCCAAAATCAACGTTGCGAGGGTAAGCCAAGACCGCATCGCTTTATCCTTCACGATGATAGGGGTGGTTGGCAATGATGGAGGTGGCTCGGAACAATTGTTCGGCGAGCATCGCGCGCGCCATTAAATGCGGCCATGTCGCTTTGCCAAAGGCAATCAGTCTGTCCGCTCCGGCGCGGGCCGTGTCATCAAAGCCATCGGCTGCGCCAATCAGGAAACGTACTTCGCGCACACCATCGTCGCGCCAGCGTTCAAGGAGGCGCGCCAATTCGACCGAGCTAAGCTGCTCGCCCTTTTCATCCATGATGATGGTTTTGTGCGGGCTGTCCGACACGGGAAGCTCCCCGCCGCGATCCGGCAGTTCGCTGTGCCGTGTTGGCCAGCTAATCCGTTTCAGATAGCGATCGACCAGTTCCGATTCGGGGGAGCGGCCAATCTTGCCGCGCGCGATGATATGCAGGCGCATCGCCATCGGCGCGGGCGACCAGTCTTATTGCGACGCGACTTCGGGCGCATCACCAAATGCCCACATGCGTTCCAGGTTATAGAAGCTGCGGACTTCGGGACGGAAAAGATGCACGATGACATCTTCGGCATCAATCAGCACCCAGTCCGCCGATGGCAAACCTTCGATGCGGGCATGACGTCCGGCCTTTTTGATACGCTCGGCAAGCTTTTGCGCCATCGAGGCCACTTGGCGCGACGAACGGCCAGATGCAACGACCATATGGTCGGCAATATTGCTTTTGCCTTCAAGCGGAATGGTGACCACTTCTTGCGCCTGATCATCATCAAGCGATTGAAGAATCAACGCATGGAGCGCGTCTGGGGTCAATGTGGGTTCCTTGGCCTTTGCGGTGGCTTTGCCAGAGGCAGGAACGGATGCAGTGTCGATCAAGATGGCTCCTTAAAGCACAATATTTCGGGTAACGCCGTCACGCGTTCCAAGTTCCTTATATCGGTGAAACCAATATGGGTCCGCACGCCGAAGAGCGGTGGCCGAACGCGGATCTGGACGAAAGCGCAAAAAGACAAGCGCTGGCGTACTCCATTTCGTCCAGTGATGACGCTGGTCCGAACGCCGGACAAACCGCCTGAACCAGGCCATTGCGGGACCCGCAACGACTTGGAGGTTATAGCTTGGTCTGGCGATAACTGCAATCGGCATCAATCGCGCTATATCGCGCCAGCGCCGCCAGTGGTGAAATTGCAGCAAATTGTCGGCGCCCATAATCCAAATGAACTGCGTTTTTGGGTAGCGCGCCACCAGTTTCTTCAGCGTTTCGGCGGTGTAGACGGTGCCAAGCGCCTGTTCGATAGCGGTGACTTTAATCGGTGTGCGCTTTGTGTGTGCCTTTGCCGATGCCATCCGCGCGGGCAAAGGCGCCATGTCCGATTGGGGTTTTAACGGGTTGCCCGGCGAGACCATCCACCAATATGCATCGAGCCCAAGCGAATCCATTGCAAACAGGCTAATCGCGCGGTGCCCTTTATGCGCCGGATTGAACGATCCGCCCATGAGGCCAATCGTTTTCAAGGGCGTGTCTGGCCTTGACCGCGGACAATCCATTTATATGTCGTCAGCCCCTCCAGCGCGACGGGGCCGCGTGCGTGCAAGCGGCCAGTGGCAATGCCAATCTCAGCACCCAAGCCAAATTCGCCGCCATCGGCAAATTGGGTGGAGGCATTGTGCATGACTATGGCGCTGTCGACCTCTGCCAAAAAGCGTGCGGCGGCAGCGGCATCTTGCGTGATGATCGCATCAGTATGGCGCGAGCCATGGCGGGCAATATGCGCCATCGCCTCGTCCAGCCCCGATACGACGCAGGCCGAAATGACCGAATCAAGATATTCAGTGTCCCAATCATCCGCATCGGCAGATACGGTGCGGGCATCCAGCTCCATCAATATATCGTCCGCCCGCACTTCACAGCCGGCATCCAGCAGCGCGGCGATCAATGGCGCTGGCGCGGGATAATCCTGATCAATCAGCAATGTCTCCGTAGCGCCGCAAATGCCGGTGCGCCGCATCTTGGCATTCACGACCAAGGCTTGGGCCATTTCGGGGTCGGCATCCTTATGGACATAGCTGTGGCAAATGCCGTCAAGATGCGCGAGCACGGGCACGCGGGCTTCGTCCTGAACCCGGGCAACCAGCGACTTGCCGCCGCGCGGAATGATCATGTCGATCGCCCCTTGTGCGCGCAGCATTGCGCCGACCACCGCGCGGTCCTGCGTCGGAACCAGCTGCACGGCGTCGGCGGGCAGGCCAGCGTGCGTTACGCCCTGCACCATCGCCGCGTGGATCGCGTGGTTGCTGTGTACCGCCTCACTGCCGCCGCGTAAGATGACGGCGTTGCCCGAGCGCAACCCTAAGGCCGCTGCATCGGCAGTCACATTGGGTCGGCTTTCATAAATAATGCCAAGCACGCCCAGAGGCACGCGGACGCGTTCCATGACAAGGCCATTGGGCCGGCTGCGGCTGTCGATGATTTGCCCTACGGGGTCTTCTAGCGTTGCGACCTGTTCCACCGCGGATGCCATCGCCGCGATGCGGCCTTCATCCAGCTTCAGCCGATCCAACATCGCAGGGGATATCCCCGCCGCCACCGCAGCGGCCACATCTTTGGCATTCGCGGCAAGAATATCTGCCACGCTGGCACGCAGGGCAGCGGCAGCGGCCAACAATGCAGCCGCCTTGGTCGCATCATTGGCGCCCGCCAAACACCGCGCGGCGGAACGTGCATTGGCCGTCATGTTGGCCATCAAGGTGTCGTTGTCGGTCATCATCTGCAACTCGTAGAGAAATGGCGTCAAAAGGGAAAGTAATCCGCTTTATTTGACACGCATCAATTATGGAACACATGCGAATCGGTGCAATGTCATTGAATTTACATATTTTTACGCAAATTTTCAGGGCCAAATATACCAAATTAAACATATTCAAATGTCATTTTTACAAGGTTTTCCACAACTCATCGCACGACTCACCCGACTCGTCACGAGTCGGGTCCACGCGATTCGCTAGGCCTTCTTTCGTCTGCTACGCGCCGTTCTCGAACTTAAAAACGGGGTGGTTTGTGTCGCTGAAGACCAGAATGTCCGGTTGGAAAAACCGGGCCGCTGGATGGTTTATTGACCGCGAGTTTTTCATGCGGGCCAATGGCCAAGTCCGGTTCTTGAAGATATCTGCGCGCCTGCAACGCCGCGCCGCCGGCACGCTCGCGTCTGTTCTCGGGCTATGGTTATTGGTCACTTTTGGCATGGCGATCAATCAAGTGACCCTCAGCGCGCAGCGTCTTGCGCTAGACGAACAGGAAGCCAAGGTCGAATCGGCGGAAGAGCGCGTGGCAAGCTATCGCGGTTCAATCAACGAAGTGACCAAGGATTTGGAACGTCGGCAGGAAATGCTTGAAAGCCTGGGCGACCAATATCTGGGTGACCTGAACGAAGCCGGGGCTTCAGCGCCGGCCGCATCCACCGCAACCGAACAAGACAAGGCCGTAAAGACCATCAGTGCAATGGTACCCGAAGCCGCTGGCCTTGCCCGCATAGAGGCGCGGCAAATTCGCTTTGCAGAACAAATGACCAAAATGGCGCAGGCGCGTACCTTGAAGGCCGAAGCTGCCATTCGCCAATTTGGCCTAAACCCCGAAACACTGGCACGCCAAGCCCGCAACGCGCAGGGCGGTCTGTTCGAGCCGTTCTTTGGCAAAGGCAAAAAGGACGTCCGTGATCCGCGCTTTTTGAAACTTGCCGCCTCACTTGGCCGCATGGACGCCATGGAACGCGCATTGGCCGCAATCCCGACCGCGATGCCCGCATCCGTCATGTATATGTCCAGCGGCTTTGGCTATCGCAGCGATCCGTTCACGGGCGCCGGCGCCATGCATGGCGGTCTGGACTTTAAGGGCCCAGTTGGAACACCCATTTTTTCGGCAGCCGAAGGTAAAGTGACGCTCGCTGGCTTTAATGGCGGCTATGGCAAAAGTGTTGAAATTACGCATGCCAATGGCTTGCTAACGCGCTATGCGCATTTGTCGGGCGTAAATGTCCGGCCGGGGCAAATGGTTGAACGGGGTGTTCAAATCGGACGGATGGGTAGCACAGGTCGTTCGACCGGCAGCCACCTGCATTTCGAGGTGCGCCTAAACGGTCAGGCTATCAACCCGCGTAAGTTTTTGGAGGCAAATCCCGATGTTCTCAAAGTCCAAACCATCGCCGGACTCCGTGCCGACTCTGCAGCAAAGGAGTAACGCTAGCGTGCGTAACAATTCTGGTCATACATTTTCCATCATCGCCGCCGACGTTGAAATTGTCGGCAATGTGTCAGCGCGCGTTGACCTGCATGTCGACGGCAAGGTGCAAGGCGACGTGACCTGCGGCAATCTGGTGCAGGGCGAAGGCAGCATAATCGCGGGCAAAGTCATCGCCGAATCGGCAAAACTTTCCGGCCATGTCGAAGGTTCGATTGAGGCCAATGACCTCGTCATTGAATCCACCGCGCGGATTATAGGCGACGTTGTCTATAGCAACCTAACCATCGCGCCTGGCGGTCAGATTGAAGGCAAATTTCGCCACAAATCATCCACGACGCCAAACATCGCACGCGCTGCGGCCACTGTCGGCAAAGTCACCGATCAGTTGATACTCGGGGCGGATTCGAAGGTCGCATAAGCAGGCCCCTGTCGTCCTGAACTTGGTTGGGCTCTGCCAGCCTTCGGCTTCAGGGTCTTACGTCCCCGCACAGCCGTGATCCTGAACGCGTTTCAGGTTCCATTTATCCGTTCGCGCGCAGGGCATGCTGCTCAATAAAAAAGGCCCGAACCATAAAAGGTCCGGGCCATGAGTTAGATGTTCGCGGGAGGAACATATGGAGGCGGCGGGGCATCAAGGAGAGGACAAACGCCCCACCACCAAGTCGTAAAGCTCAATAATTATAGGCACGCTCACCATGTTCGGTGATGTCGAGGCCTTCGCGTTCTGCCTCGGCATCGGGCCGCAGGCCAATGGTCTTGTCGAGGATGAAGAACAGGACGGCAGAACCGATACCCGACCAAAGCAGCGTCAGTGCGACCGCTTTAATCTGGGTGACCAATTGGCCCGCCATGACATATTCACCAGCAACTGCCGGGAAGACGGTGTAGTCGAGCCAGCCCTGACCGCCCAGTGACGGGTCGGCAACGATGGCGGTGCCGATAGCGCCGACAATCCCGCCGACGCAGTGCACGCCGAATACGTCGAGCGTGTCGTCATATTTCAGCTTGTTCTTCACATAAGCGACGAAGACGTAGCAGACGCCGGATGCGATAAAGCCAAGCAGAATGGATGTCATGGGCGCTGCAAATCCGCTGGCTGGTGTAATGGCAACCAAGCCAGCAACCGCGCCCGTAACCGCACCGAGCAGTGATGGTTTGCCATGGTGGAATTGTTCAATCAGGCACCAAGCAACGGCAGCAGCAGCAGTCGCAACAAAGGTGTTGATGAATGCAAGTGCGGCAAGGCCGTTGGCTTCAAGGTTGGACCCAGCATTAAAGCCGAACCAGCCGACCCACAGAAGCGAGGCACCGATCATCGTCATGGTCATTGAGTGCGGCGGTGTCGCTTCCTTGCCGTAACCGATGCGCTTTCCGATCATGATGCAGCCCACGAGGCCAGCGATGCCGGCGTTGATGTGCACCACCGTGCCGCCAGCGAAGTCAAGTGCGCCCATGCCCCATAAATATCCCATGTCCGTTGGTGCATCGGCGAGGAAGTCTGGGCCAGCCCAGTACCAGACCATGTGCGCGATCGGGAAATAGACGACCGTTAGCCAGGCCACCACAAATAGGATTAATGGTGTGAACTTGATCCGCTCTGCAAATGCCCCGACGATCAACGCCGGCGTGATACAGGCAAAGGTCATCTGGAACACCACAAAGGCATATTCGGGGATGTAGACATTGTTGCTGAACGTGGCCGCGTAAGTCGTGGCATCAACGCCCTGCAGGAATATCTTTGAAAAGCCGCCGATGAAGGCGTTACCGCTGGTGAAGGCCAGGCTGTAGCCATACGTGACCCAGACAAGCGCCGCGACCGACACAATCATGAACACCTGCATCAGCAGGCTGAGCATATTCTTGGTGCGGACAAGGCCGCCGTAAAACAGCGCAAGCGCCGGAATCGACATCAGCAATACCAATGCAGAGCTAATCAGCATCCACGTCGTATCGCCCTTGTCGACCATGCCGGCCATTTGTTCAACGGTCGGTGCCTTAATCGGGCCGTCGGCGACGGCAACCGCCACCGCTGTCGCGCCATCAGCAGCTTTTTCGGCTGCCTCCTGTGCGAAGGCGGGCAAAGCGGCGAACAATGTCGCCCCCGCCGCGCCTAGAAACTTGAGTGTCTTGGACATTTTCTGGTTCCCCTAGCTTGCTATTGTCGCGTCAAAGCGCGGTTTCGTTGGTGTCGCCCGTGCGGATGCGCAGGGCACCGGCAAGTTCGAATTCAAAAATCTTGCCGTCACCAATGGCGCCTGTTTCGGCGGCCTGCTGAATGGCCTCGACCACGGCAGGGGCTTGATCGGACGCGCATGCGATCTCGATTTTCACCTTGGGCACCATGTTGGTTGCATATTCGGCACCGCGATAGATTTCGGTCTGCCCTTTTTGTCGGCCAAAGCCTTTGACCTCCGTCACGGTCATGCCCGACACGCCCAACGCCGTGAGCGCTTCGCGCACCGGGTCCAGCTTGTGCGGCTTAATAATGGCAATAATATATTTCATGCACGCCCCCAATTTTGGTTGTGCAGTGCAATATGCAAACGTCGTGCCAGAAACGGAAAATGCACCTAAATAGGTCGATTACAGGTGATAGGGGCAGCGCATATCCGCGCCACCACCTTGCGAAATGCCTAAAATTTAATCAACAGAATATCACTGCCTAAATATTAGGCATTCACCCAATGCGGATCGATGCCCATAAGGGCAAATGGTCCGACGCCTGTTTGGACAGCGGTGAAATATGGCTGTCGGCGGCGGTGACTTTCACGTCATGGCTGACGATTATGCGGTCCAATCGCGCAACTGGGCGCGATGTGTGGAAGCTTTTGGGCGTTTGCACCAGCCGGTGATGATGGAACGCAAGTTCGTTCAATGCACCGCTGTCCGACCATTGGTTGAAATCGCCCATCAGAATAGTGGGCATATGACGCGGGCTGCC
>NZ_JARXAI010000055.1 GCF_029865925.1 Sphingorhabdus sp. | reverse complement strand
TTCCTCTGCGCCGCTGCTGCATTGGCAGCATTCGCAACACCGGCTGTGGCCGAAACAATTGCAATCACGGGTGGCCGAGTTGTGGTCGGTGACGGCACTGCGCCAATTGACGGGGGTACAGTTATCATCCGCGACGGGAATGTCGTTGCCGTTGGTATGAGTGTCGCCGTACCGGCTGGAGCCCGCCGGATAGATGCAAAGGGCAAGTGGGTGACCCCCGGTGTTTTTGCAGGCTTTACGCGGCTTGGTCTGTCTGAAGTCGACGCCGTTAAGGGCACCAACGACAAAAGCGGCGGCAAAAGCGGATTTTCCGCGGCGATCGATGTTGCCCCGGCGATCGATCCGTTTCGTTCGCCATTTGCCGTTAACCGCGCTGCAGGTGTTACCCGCGCCGTGGTCGCACCTGAGGCCGCAGAGAGCATTTTTGCAGGGCAGGGCGCCAT
This sequence comes from Sphingorhabdus sp., assembly GCF_029865925.1. GTDB lineage: Bacteria > Pseudomonadota > Alphaproteobacteria > Sphingomonadales > Sphingomonadaceae > Sphingorhabdus_B. The sequence goes on along the minus strand of NZ_JARXAI010000055.1, from coordinate 13,060 downwards.
TGCTGATTTGGGCGCTGACTCAAATCCAGTGACCAAGGCACGCGCCTTCCAATTTGCTGAATTTGGTGAGGACGGATCCGCGCTCTCGGGCGGAAGCCGTGCGGGAACGCATCTGCATTTCCGCGCCATGCTGCGTGAGGCGCAGGATTATGCCGCTGGCCGTGGTAATTTCGATGATGAGCTATTGAAGGCCGAAGACGCAAAGGCGCTGCTGAATGTGCTTCGTGGCGAAACGCGTTTGTTGATCCACGTTGAAGGCGCCAATGACATGCTGCGCTTGATCGAGCTGAAACGCGATTTTCCTTCGGTGAAGATAGTTTTTGTCGGCGCGAGCGAAGGTTGGCGGATTGCTCCCCAACTGTTAGAGGCTGGGGTCCCGATTATTGCCTCGGCGCTCAATGATTTGCCTGTAACGTTCGAAATGCTCGGTGCAACGCAGAGCAATATTGGACGTATGAAGGACGCGGGCGTTCAGGTTGCGATTGGCATGATCAATGATCGCGATTCCCACCAACTGCGTTATACCACGCAATATGCAGGCAATATTGTCAGTCTGCAATTTGTGCCCGGCGCAACGGGACTGACTTGGGATGAGGCATTTGCCGCGATTAGCTCGGTTCCAGCAGATATTATGGGCGTGGGTGACCGTTTAGGGAGCTTGAAAGCCGGTAAAGCCGCAGATGTCGTCATCTGGGACGGCGACCCGCTGGAGCTCTCCAGCGCGGCTACAACGGTGTTCATTGACGGGGTGGAGCAACCACTCACCAATCGTCAGAATCGCCTCCGTGATCGTTATGCGCGACCAACTGAAGGCGATTTACCAAAGGCGTATGACCGCTGATGAGATGAAAGGTTTTAACGGCAATATTGGGAGGCGGAAGCATCGGTTATGATCAGTTATCTAGCTCTAACTTCCGCTAGCCTTTTGTTTGTCGGAACACATTTCCTCATGTCGCATCCATTGCGCGTACCTCTTGTGCAACGCTTTGGGCCAAAGGGCTTCATGGTCGTCTATTCCGCTGTGTCGCTTGTAACATTTGTGTGGATGGTCGTCGAATTTGGTCGTGCGCCCAAGGCAGAGGGTCTTTGGGCCGTTGGCGATGGCATCTGGGTGGTTGCAAGTTTGCTGACTTTAATCGCCGCAGTGTTGCTGTCAGGATCGTTCATTCGTAACCCGTCACTACCTGGGGTCCCCGCTGCCTTTGCAGCGCAACCGCCATTTGGCGTGTTTAAGGTGACACGTCATCCCATGATGTGGGGTTTTGCCTTATGGGGTATCGCGCATATTCTGGTGGCACCGCGACCCGATAACTTTATCTTTATGGGTAGTCTGATTTTCCTCGCTCTGGCCGGTTCGAAGGCACAGGAGATGAAAAAGCGCGCAATGTTGGGTGGTCAGTGGGCGGCTTGGATCCGCCGCACGCAATTCATAGTCCGCCCCGCAGGCTTGTTAAGCGTCGGGGTCGGACCATGGATTGCAGGTCTATTGCTTTGGGCAGTCGCGACTTGGGCGCACCCTGTTTGGGGTGTTGTTGGAGCGGGTCTCTTTCGGTGGATCGGCGTTTAAAGCCGGACCATTTTCATACCCCGCTCGCCATAACGCGGCCCGGACGTTCCGCCGCGTGGAGCGGCTAGGTCAAGTGTGGCGAGGTCATCGGCGTCGAGCGTGACGTCGCTTGCCTTTGCACTATCTTCCATCGTGACCCGCCGCTTGAAACCGGGGATCGGAACAATGTCGTTGCCTTGCGCCAATATCCAAGCCAGCGCGATTTGCGCGTGGGACGCTTCATGCTTGGCTGCAATCTCGCCCACAATATCGACAATCGCGAGATTGGTCGCAAAATTATCACCCTGAAAACGGGGGTCCTGTCGCCGCCAGTCATTCTCCGGTAGTTCGTCAAGGTTCCGGAATGCGCCGGTCAAAAACCCACGACCAAGCGGCGAGTAAGGGACAAAGCCGATACCAAGCGCGCGACAAGTCGGTAGGATTTCTTCCTCAATATCGCGTTCCCACAGCGAATATTCGCTCTGCAACGCCGAAATTGGTGCCACGGCAGCGGCGCGACGCAATGTTTCCGCGCTAGCTTCGGACAGACCAATATGTTTGATTTTGCCTTCGGTTATGAGGTCGGCCATCGCGCCGACCGTCTCTTCGATAGGGATGCTGGGGTCAACGCGGTGTTGGTAATATAAGTCGAGGCAGTCGATACCCAATCGCGTCAATATACCTTCAACCGCTAACTTTGCATTTGCGGATGAACCGTCCACGCCAATAATATTACCGCCGTCAAATTTGAAACCGAATTTGCTGGCAATGATTAGCCCGTCGCGCTTGCCCTTTATGGCTTGGCCAACAAGTTCCTCATTTTGGAGCGGTCCGTAGATTTGTGCCGTATCGAAAAAATTGATGCCAAGGTCGATGGCGCGGTGGATGGTCTTAATAGCCTCATCGGGGTCGGCATTTTTACCATAAGTGATATTCCCGCCTTGGACCATCGGCATGCAGCCGACGCCAAGTGCAGATACCTTCAGTCCGTGGCCGAGTTCACGATAGTGCATTAGCTTTTTCCTTTTCGGGGGCTTCGATGACGGTGGCAAGAGCGACGTCCATCTGCACATTGCCGGTGGTGCGGAAAATGTCAGGTAGCGTCTCAACGGCAATTAACAGCGCCAGTGGTTCAATCGGGATGCCGAGTGCTAAGCAAATGGGTGCAATTGAAGTGACGAAGCTGACCGAGCCGGGCAGGCTTACGGCACCCATCGAGGTTAAAGCGGCAATGAAGATTGCAAAGCCATAGTCGAAAGCGTCGAGCTCAACCCCGAACCAGTTTGAAACATACAGCGCTACGGCCAAGTTCATGGCTGGTCCGGTCACACGCAGCAGAGCGACGGCCATAGGCAAAACCAGACCTGCAGTAGATTCGCGAACACCAAGTGCTTCGGCCTTTTTCAGCATCAGCGGGAGGCTTGCGAGCGACGATTGGGTCGACACCGCGAATGCCTGAACAGGCGCGATTTGCCTGACAAATTCACCGAGGCGTACCTTGCCGGCGAAAACAGCTATCGGATATGCGAAAGCCCCCACAATGATGCCCACAATAGAAACTGTGACGATATAGTGCGCAACGGCCCCTAAGGCCGCGAGCCCAGATCTGGCCCCGACAACAAAGGCCAGAGCGAATACGCCAATGGGTGCAAGTTTCAGCACCCACTCGATAACGATGACCATCGCGTCGGCAAGCGCGCTAAAAAACCCAGCCATTTGCACGCGTGGCCCTTGCGCAAGGCGGGTCACTGCAAATGCAAAAACCAGCGTGAAGATTAAAAGCGGCAGGATCGAATTATTTGCCGCCGAAGATATGGGATTTGTGGGAACCAGCGCGACGATAAAATCACGTAATGGCGGCTGTTCCGCGACAGCGGGAACCGTTGTGAGTGCCGCCCGCAACGCAGCGGCGCTCTCCGCTGGCATCGGCCATAGGGATAGCAAAGCAGGCGTAAGCACCGCGCCCAAGACGGCTGAGACAACCATAAGGCACACTACCCAAAACACGGTGCGTGCCGCCATCGGCCCCGCGCGCGCTGCTTCGGCGCTTTTTACAATGCCGGTAACGAGCAACGCTACCACGAGTGGTACGACCGTCATCCGCAGGCCATTGAGCCAAAGTGAGCCGACAATGTCGAGCCAATAGGCAATTTGCACCCCAATGACGGGGGCTTGCGCGGCGGCGAAAACTCCAAGGGCAAGACCGATGAAGAGCGCGAGAAGAATGCGAGTAGCGTTTGACATAGCGACGGGTCTTGCCAGCCAGTCGCTCCCTATGCAAGGGAGAGGCTAATCAGCGCGAAAAAATCAATTTGGACGCGCAAAAGAGCAGGAACAAAAATGGCGCGCAAATATTTCGGAACTGACGGCATTAGGGGGCGGAGCAACGTCGGCTCTATGACGCCGGAAATGGCAATGAAAGTCGGCCAAGCAGCGGGCACACATTTTCTGCGCGGGGGGCATAGGCACCGCGTTGTCATTGGCAAGGACACCCGCCTGTCGGGTTATATGATCGAAAATGCGTTGGTGGCGGGCTTTACCAGTGTTGGTATGGATGTGGTTCAGTTTGGCCCGATCCCGACGCCTGCCGTGGCCTTGCTGACTCGCTCGATGCGAGCAGATTTGGGCGTCATGATTTCCGCCAGCCACAATCCCTACGAAGATAATGGTATCAAGCTATTCGGGCCTGATGGGTTCAAATTATCGGATGCCGATGAATTGGCAATTGAGGCTTTGCTGGATGTGCCGGTTGGTCTGGCTGATGCGGCTGACGTCGGGCGTGCGCGCCGTATTGAGGATAGCCGTGGGCGTTATATTCACGCGGTAAAAGCTTCGGTGCCTGAACATATCCGTTTTGACGGACTGCATGTGGTGCTAGATTGCGCCAACGGAGCCGCTTATCAGGTAGCGCCGACCGCGATTTGGGAGCTTGGCGCGAAAGTGACGCCGATTGGCATTGAACCAAATGGCAAGAATATCAACGACAAGGTGGGATCTACACATATCGCAACGTTGCAGGAGACCGTGGTGGCTGCGGGCGCGGATATTGGTATCGCGCTTGATGGTGATGCAGACAGGCTTATCGTTGTGGACGAACATGGCCGCGTGGTCGACGGCGATCAGATCATGGCGCTGCTTGGCTCCGCTATGAGCCGCAGCGGCAAGCTTACTGGCGGCGGGATCGTCGCGACCGTGATGTCCAACCTTGGCCTTGAACGCTATCTTGAGAGCCAAGATTTGCGCCTCATCCGCGCGAAGGTTGGCGACCGCTATGTCCTTGAAGAAATGCGCAAGCACGGTATCAATGTGGGCGGTGAGCAATCAGGCCATATGATCATGCTGGACCACGCCACGACAGGAGATGGCACGATCGCGGCGTTGCAGGTTCTTACCCAGCTCGTCGCCAGCGGAAAGCCGGCAAGCGAGGTACTACACCTGTTTGATCCCGTCCCCCAATTGCTCAAAAATGTGCGCTTTTCAGGTGGCAAGCCGCTCGACAATGCGAACGTCCAGACGGTGATTGCAAAGGCGGAAGCGGAGCTGGCTGGCAATGGCCGCTTGGTTATTCGCCCATCGGGAACAGAGCCCGTTATTCGCGTGATGGCAGAAGGTGACAATGCCGTTCAGGTCGAGCGGATTGTTGACAGCATATGTGACGCCGTCAGGGCCGCTGCATCCTGATGGCCAAAGGCACGCCCGCTCGCATTTTGATTATCGCTGGCTCCGACAGCGGCGGCGCGGCGGGAATTCAAGCGGATATTAAAACCGTCACCATGCTTGGGGGTCATGCATCGACGGCGGTCACCGCGATTACCGCGCAAAATACGCTTGGGGTCGATGCGGTGCATATGATCCCCACGCAAATGGTCATGGATCAGATCAGTGCCGTCGTCGGCGACATTGGCGTGGACGCAGTCAAAATCGGTATGATTGGCAATGCCGAGACTGCGCATGCGGTGGCGGACAGTCTGTCGGAGCTTTCTTGCCCAATCATATTCGATCCCGTCATGATCTCGACCAGCGGAGCTGTGCTGGCGGATGCGGATACCATCGCCGCGTTTGAAAGGCTTATGGGGCTTGCAACTCTGACTACGCCCAATTTGCCTGAGCTTCAGGCTTTGGGTGGCAAAGATGCGTTGCTTGCGCGGCGCATTCCGTTGCTGATTAAGGGCGGACATGCGGAAGGCGATGACATCATCGACGAACTCCACCTCGCGCTGGGGCAAAGCGAAAGCTGGAGTAACCAACGGATCCAAACGCGCAGCACGCATGGTACAGGGTGCACGCTGGCCTCCGCTATCGCAATTGGCTTGGGGCAGGGGATGGAGCTTGTGCCCGCCATCGCACGCGCACGTCTATTCGTGCGGCTTGCCCTGCGTGATGCGCCGGGTCTTGGGCAAGGGCATGGCCCAATGGGGCACCAATCGGTGCGTGAGGACGCAATGGTCGCAGGCCCGTCGCTCAATCACGTCACTGTGGGATGCCGTGATTATGCGGCCTCGGTGGATTTCTACAAGACGCTTGGGCTTCAGCAAATAGTCGACAGCCCGGGCAATGGTTATGCACGGTTTGAAGTGCCCAATGGCGTGACCCTCTCCGTCCACCAAAGTGACGATATTGCGACATCAACTGTGGTGTATTTCGAAAGCAAGCGGCTCGATGCTTGGGTCACCGAGCTGTCCAGTCAAGGCTATGCCTTCGAACAGAAGCCGCAGGATGAAAGCTGGGGCTGGCGTGAAGCAAAGTTGCTTGATCCCGCCGGAAATATGGTTTGCCTCTACAGTGCAGGCGAGAACCGCCGCTATCCGGCGTGGCGGATGTGATTGTCGGTGTGGACGAGGCAGGGCGTGGGCCGCTGGCAGGCCCTGTCGTCGCGGCGGCCGTGCTTCTATGTAAGCCGCGTCCCTCAGGCCTGGATGACAGCAAGAAGCTCACGGCTGCGCGGCGTGCCGAACTTGAAGCAACGATTAAGCGCCGCTGCCAATGGGCCGTTGGGGTGGTTGACGTTGAGGATATTGACCGCCTGAACATATTTGGCGCGACGATGCTTGCCATGACCTTGGCCGTCGATGCCTTATGCGCAAAGCTTGGCTGCGACCCCCTTGAGGTGTTGGTCGACGGCAATATGACACCCGCCGGTAGACGCCCCGAATGGCGCTGGAATACCCGGGCAATTGTTGGCGGCGACGCCGTTGAGCCGTGTATTTCAGCAGCATCAATCATTGCCAAAGAACATCGTGACCGGCTGATGTGTGCGGCTGCACAGCAGCATGCGCAATATGGTTGGGAAAAGAATAAAGGCTATGGCACGCCAGACCATCTTGCAGCGCTTCGGGCGCATGGGCCGACGCCTTTGCACCGGAAAAGCTTCGCGCCGGTGTCTCAAATGGTTTTGCTATAATTTTATTTGGCCAGTGAGTCCTTCGGGCAACACCACTAGGTGTTGAGTCTCCAAAGATTCGCCAGACTCCACATCTTGTGCCGGACTCGTTTCGTTCCGCCTAGATGATCGCTTTTTGCGGAACATGGCTAGGATTCCCTTGCGATCAACGCCCTTGACCCAGAGCCCGCACTGAATCATCGCGGTGTGGTAAGCGCCAGAAGGAGCAGGCAATGGGTGTTATTGAGAAAATTAGACCAGCAACAAAAGCAATGCTGGCACCGGCACCTGAACTGCCGCGCAATCAAATACTGCGGATGGACTGTATTGAGGCCATGCGCTCACTGCCAGATTGCTCGATTGATATGGTCTTTGCCGACCCGCCATATAATCTGCAGCTTGGTGGCGACTTGTTGCGCCCCGACAATAGCAAAGTCAGCGCTGTTGACGATGACTGGGACAAGTTTGCAAGCTTTGCCATTTATGACAAATTCACACGCGCATGGCTGGCCGAAGCGCGCCGCATTTTAAAGCCAAATGGCTCGCTTTGGGTCATTGGCAGCTATCATAATATTTTCCGCGTCGGCACGGCTGTGCAAGATGCTGGATATTGGATCCTCAACGATATCGTCTGGCGCAAGTCCAACCCGATGCCAAATTTCAAAGGCACCCGCTTCACCAACGCGCATGAAACCTTGATTTGGGCGTCAAAGAGCGAAAAGTCGAAATATACGTTCAACTATCGCGCGATGAAGACGCTGAATGACGAGCTGCAGATGCGGTCCGATTGGCTTATCCCCATTTGTGGCGGACAGGAGCGGTTGAAGCGCAATGGCGTGAAGGCGCACCCGACGCAAAAGCCTGAGGCATTGCTGTATCGCATATTGCTCGCCTGTACGAAGCCCGGTGACGTCGTCCTTGATCCATTTTTTGGAACAGGCACAACAGGCGCGGTCGCACGCCGTCTTGGCCGTGACTGGATTGGCTGCGAACGTGAAGACGTTTACTGTGAAGTGGCCGAAGAGCGCATCGCCGCTGCTTTGCCGCTGGACGAAAGCGCGATCAAGACCATGCAGTCGCCAAAGTCTGCGCCAAAGGTCGCCTTCGGTCAGTTGGTTGAGGCCGGCTATTTGAACCCCGGCACGAAGTTGTTTGATCGGAAGCAGAACTTTGAGGCGACGGTGCGGGCGGACGGGTCCGTCATTTGCGGCGTTGTAGATGGTTCCATTCATAAAGTGGGTTCGACTATCCAAAATGCGCCAAGCTGCAATGGATGGACCTATTGGCATTATGCTGCCGCCGATGGCGCAATGAAACCGATTGACGATCTGCGCCAAACCTATTTGCTCGCTACCGAGCCGTGACCCAAATCTATCTTCGTCCTTCCGGCTTTGTGGAGAGCCCACAACGGCACGACGGGGAAAGCCTGCGACTTGCAGGAACCATGCTTTGGTTCTCACAAATCGAATATATCGAGCGTGCTGCAACAGCCACACATCGGCGGCTGATAGCTGTTCATGAGTGGACTGATTTTACGGCGACGCTGTCTCACGCGCACCGCGAACGCTGCGCGCTTCTGCTGGCACATATAACGTCCCCTCGCGCTGCGCTTTACATGGGTGCGCGCACCATCCGGTTTGATCAACCGCAAGTGATGGGCATCATAAACGCAACACCCGACAGCTTTTCAGACGGCGGCAAGAACTTTGAGCCCGAAATCGCAGTCGAGGCCGCGTTTGCAATGTCGACCGCGGGCGCCGCTATCATTGATGTAGGCGGTGAATCTACACGTCCCGGTGCTGCATTGGTCTGGGAAGGTGACGAACTGGCGCGCGTCGACCCGGTCATCCGCAGGTTGGCGGGTGCAGGTACCGCAATTTCAATCGATACGCGCAAAGCATTGGTGATGGAGGGTGCTGTGCAAACGGGCGCTTTTATGATCAACGACATTTCGGCGTTCTTATATGACGACCGCGCTTTAGACGTAGCGCGCGCTAGCGACGTTCCTATAGTCCTGATGCACGCGCCAAGCCAAAGCAGCGATCCGCATAAGGACGGCATCTATAAGGATGTCGTATACGACGTGTTTGACTGGCTTGAACAGCGCATCGCTGCAGTCGAGGCGGCCGGCATTTCACGCGACAAGATATTGGTTGATCCGGGTATTGGTTTTGGGAAGTCCCTGAGCGAGAATTTGGCGATCATCAACAATCTCGCAATGTACCACGCCTTGGGTTGCGCGTTATTGTTTGGGGCGAGCCGCAAGCGCTTGATTGGGGCGCTATCGAACGAAGCGGACGCAGGGAGCCGCCTTGGCGGGTCTATTTTCGTCGCCATGAAGGCAGTAGAGCAAGGCGCGCATATCGTGCGTGTGCATGACGTAGCCGAAACCGTGCAAGCTATTCAGGTTTGGCGCGGCCTTCGCGATGCAGCGTTAACAGCGACAATGTAACCTATAGCTATTTGGCCACCTTGACCCGTGAGGCATTCACAGGCAGCTTTGGCAGGTTCGAGGAGAGTATATTATGTTTATGAAATATTTGGTTGGTTATATCGCAACGGGTCTCGCGTTTGCAGTTATCGACAGCGTCTGGCTGCGCAGCATGTACACACGGCTTTACCAGCCTGAGATTGGCGAAATGATGATGAAGAATGGCTTCCGTTTGGGGCCAGCGGTTATTTTTTATCTGCTATATATTTTGGGGATGATGATCTTCGCTGTCGGGCCGGCTTTGCTCACGGGCAAATGGCAGACGGCGATTGTTTGGGGCGCGCTGCTCGGCTTCTTTTGCTACATGACTTATGATCTGACGAACTACGCAACTTTGAAGGTGTGGAGCACGAAAGTGACCGTGCTTGATATCATTTGGGGTACATTTCTGACGGGGTCGGCTTCGCTTGTGGGCTTTTGGGTTACCCAAGCTTTGTTGGGCAAGGCCTCTTAAGCGGCGTCGCTTGTCCCCTGATCAGAACGCACTCAGTGCAAGGTTGACCGGCTGATACCCAGCTGGCGCGCAACCTCGGTCATGCGAGAGCTATAATGGTCGTTTAAAGGCTTTGGTGAAGCGAGCGGGTAAAGAGCCGGTTAGGCAGTGACGATATTTTCTTTGTTCATCACGCTTGAGCATTGGAAAATGAGCGGTTAAGGCCTCCATGTAATAAAAGTTTATATGGAGGCTGTTTTGACAAACGATCACGACCTTGAACCTGCAAAAGAGACATATTCGAAGTTCATCACCCTTTTTAAATGGGGCACGGTGGTATCGGCAGCTGTCACGGCGCTTGTCGTTCTGATCATCGCAAGTCGCGCGGCTTAAGTGGTTAAGATCGCTGTACTGAGGGAAACCACCCCAGGCGAAACCCGCGTTTCTGCGTCGCCCGAAACCGTTAAGAAATTCATTGGACTGGGTGCCACTGTTTCTGTCGAGACAGAAGCGGGCGCAGGTGCGTCCATCGGTGACAGCGACTATGAAGCTGCTGGCGCTATGGTCGAGAAACTGGAGTCTGTGTTGAAGGATGCGGACATTGTCTTGGGTGTTCAAGGGCCAGACCCCAAAGCGCTGAAGGGCATGAAGTCTGGCGCGTGGCTGGTGGCGGGGCTTGACCCCTTTGGCCAGCGTGGCCGTATCGACGATTATGCCAAGGCTGGTGTGGAAGCGCTGGCGATGGAATTCATGCCGCGCATCACGCGCGCGCAATCGATGGACATACTGTCATCGCAGTCGAACCTGTCGGGATATAAGGCTGTGATCGAAGCCGCGTCGGTTTACGGCCGTGCCTTTCCAATGATGATGACCGCCGCCGGAACAGTAAGCGCAGCCAAGGCGTTTATCATGGGCGTTGGTGTGGCAGGGCTTCAGGCGATCGCCACGGCGCGCCGTTTGGGCGCTCAGGTGTCTGCTACTGACGTGCGTTCGGCAACCAAGGAGCAGATTGAATCCTTAGGCGCCAAGGCGATCTTCGTTGAGGATGTCGCCGGCATCGAAGGTGAGGGCGCTGGCGGATACGCAACCGAAATGTCCGATGAGTATAAAGCAGCTCAGGCCGAGCTCGTGTCTGCGCATATCGCGAAGCAGGACATTGTTATCACAACGGCGCTAATTCCTGGTCGTCCAGCACCGCGTCTGGTGTCCGACGCGCAAATCGCGAGCATGAAGCCGGGCTCAGTGATATTTGACCTTGCGGTTGCACAGGGCGGCAATGTCGAAGGCTCAAAAGCAGACGAAGTCGTCATAAAGCACGGCGTAAAAATCGTCGGCTACAGCAATACGCCAGCACATTTGGCGGCGGATGCATCGGCGCTTTATGCGCGTAACCTGTTCAATTTCCTGTCGGCCTTTTGGGACAAAGAAGCTGGCAAGCCTGTTTTGCCCGATGATGATGAAATTACCGGAGCAATTCGCCTGACCAAAGATGGCAAGGTCGTGAATGAACGCCTGTTGGCGTAAGGGGGCATAATGGACTTTATTACAATTTTATCCGTCTTCGTGATGGCCTGTTTTGTTGGCTATTATGTCGTCTGGTCAGTCACACCCGCGCTCCACACGCCATTGATGGCCGTTACGAACGCAATTTCTTCAGTCATCATCGTTGGTGCGTTAATTGCAGGAGCAGCAGGGGGATCGCCTACTGCTAAATGGCTTGGCCTAGTTGCAATTGCGCTTGCGAGCGTAAATATCTTCGGCGGCTTTGCTGTGACGGCACGCATGCTTGCGATGTATAAGAAAAAGGAGCGTTAAGTTGGAACATACTGCTCCTCCCGCATGGGTCATGCTCGCATATTTGATTTCGGGCGTCTTCTTCATTTTGGCTCTGCGCGGGCTTTCGTCGCCGGCAACGTCGCAGCGCGGTAACCGGTTTGGCATGGCCGGCATGCTGATCGCCGTTGTCACAACCTTGGTAACGCACGAAGTCGCATCGCTGCCAGAAATTCTCGGTGCTATCGCGATCGGTGGCGGCATTGGCTGGGTTACGGCACGCAAGATCGCCATGACCGATATGCCGCAGCTTGTGGCCGCGTTCCACTCGCTTGTTGGTATGGCCGCGGTTCTTGTTGCCGCTGCCGCGTTTCTTAACCCCGCTGCCTTTGGCATCGCAGGTGAAGATGGCCTGATTAACCCGGTTAGCCGTATTGAAATGGGCTTGGGCATCGCCATTGGTGCCATCACATTTTCGGGGTCGGTCATCGCATTCCTGAAACTTGCTGGCAAAATGTCGGGTGCGCCGATCCTCTTGCCGCTGCGCCACATTATAAACCTTGGTACTTTGGCAGCGATCCTTGGTCTCATCGGCTATTTCACCGTTGACCAAAGTCCTTGGATTTTCTGGACCGTTACCGCGCTTGCCTTCCTCATCGGCTTTTTGCTCATCATCCCGATTGGCGGCGCAGATATGCCGGTCGTCGTTTCGATGCTGAACAGCTACTCCGGTTGGGCTGCCGCCGCTATGGGCTTCACGCTGCATAATACTGCGATGATCATCACTGGTGCGCTGGTGGGTTCATCAGGCGCGATCCTGTCCTACATCATGTGCAAGGCCATGAACCGCAGCTTCATCAGCGTTATCGCGGGCGGCTTTGGCGCGGAGGCCGCTGTCTCCAGCGGCGAGGCCAAGGAACAACGCCCATGGAAGCGTGGTTCTGCTGAAGATGCTGCGTATATGATGCAGCAGGCGGAAAGCGTTATCATCGTGCCCGGTTACGGTATGGCAGTTGCGCAGGCGCAGCATGCCCTGCGCGAAATGGCGGATGTCCTGAAAAAACAGGGTGTGAGCGTAAAATACGCCATCCATCCGGTTGCGGGGCGTATGCCGGGCCATATGAACGTTCTGCTGGCCGAGGCATCGGTGCCTTATGATGAAGTGTTCGAGCTTGAGGATATCAATAGCGAATTTGCGCAAGCCGATGTTGCATTCATTATTGGCGCAAATGACGTTGTGAACCCAGCGGCCAAAACCGACAAGACATCACCAATCTACGGGATGCCGGTGTTTGATGTGGACAAGGCAAAGACCGTGTTCTTCGTTAAGCGTTCCATGGGCGGCGTTGGCTATGCTGGCGTCGACAATGATGTGTTCTACATGGATCAAACCATGATGCTTCTCGCCGATGCGAAGAAGATGTGCGAAGACATTGT
>NZ_JARXAI010000031.1 GCF_029865925.1 Sphingorhabdus sp. | reverse complement strand
GCTGCAGAAGAAGCAACCGAAGAAAAGGCCGAGGGCTAAGCCTTGGCTGACAACACCGTCACGCTTGCCGCCGTTTCTGGCGCACACGGCGTGACAGGTGAAGTCCGTTTGAAGCTGTTTGCGGATAATCTCGACAGCTTGAAACATTACAAAAGTTTTAATGAGGGGGCGTTGACGGTAAAGTCGCTGCGCCCAACCAAAGACGGCGCAATCGCGCGCTTTGCTGAAATTAATGACCGAAATGCCGCAGAAAAACTGCGTAGTACGTTGCTGACTGTCCCGCGTGAGGCTTTGCCTAAACTGGACGACGGCGAATATTATTATAGCGACCTGCTTGGCTTGCGATGCGTGTCTACCGATGGTAATGACCTTGGTATCTGCGTTGCCGTGGAAAATTTCGGTGCTAGCGACGTTCTGGAAATCCAGTTGCCATCTGTTGAAGGCAAGCCGGGTAAAAAGTTCATGGTCCCGATGACCGCCGACGCTGTCCCCGAATGGACCGCCGGCGCGGGCGGCAATATCGTCATTGATGCCGCTTTCGTGATATGACCTTTCACGCCCAAATCCTTACGCTCTACCCTGAGATGTTTCCCGGCCCACTGGGAATATCCTTGGCTGGTCGTGCGTTGGAGGAAGGCAAATGGTCTTACGCACCTCTCCAGATCCGCGATTTTGCGACGGATAAGCACCGCACGGTAGACGATACACCAGCAGGTGGCGGGGCAGGGATGGTATTACGGGCGGATATCCTTGCCGCAGCGGTCGACTATGCGTCTGCGGCGCAACCTGAACTTCCGATTCTCGCCATGACGCCGCGCGGTACGCCGATCACGCAAAGCCGCATCCGTGCACTTGCCGCAGGCCCTGGCATAACCGTCCTTTGCGGCCGATTTGAAGGCTTTGATGAGCGCTTGTTCGATGCCCGTCCCGAAATCGAACAAGTGTCGATGGGCGACATCATTCTGTCGGGCGGCGAAATAGCGGCGCTGACGCTGTTAGACGCTTGCATTCGGCTGCTTCCCGGCGTAATGGGCGCTTCCTCCAGCGGTGACGAAGAGTCCTTTGAACAAGGATTACTTGAATATCCGCACTACACCCGACCCAATGATTGGGAAGGGCGTATGATCCCTGAAGTGTTGCGATCGGGGGATCATGCGAAAATAGCTGCTTGGCGGAAACATCAGGCAGAGGAATTTACTCGGTTACGCAGACCGGACCTTTGGGGGCGTTACAAAGATGCCCGGGTCCAGCCTGCCTCTGACGTGCGACAAAAGAATAAGGATTAAATGGGGCATGAACCTCATCCAAACACTCGAAGCCGAAGCTATTGCAGCTTTGTCAGAAAACAAAAAAATTCCTGCTTTCCGTGCAGGTGACACCGTAAAGGTGGGCGTGAAGGTCATCGAAGGTGAACGCACGCGTATTCAGAATTACGAAGGCGTGTGCATCGCGCGTTCGAACAAGGGCATGGGCTCCAACTTCACCGTACGCAAAATGTCGTTCGGTGAAGGCGTCGAGCGCGTATTCCCGCTGTACAGCCCGAACATCGACAGCATTGAAGTCGTCCGTAAGGGCGTCGTGCGTCGTGCGAAGCTGTATTATTTGCGAGGTTTGACCGGTAAGAAGGCACGTATTGCCGAGCGCCGCGACCCACGCCCGATTAAAACCACCGAGGTTGCCGAATAAGGCAGGAGCTAGGTTCACGTTTCTAACAGAACATGAAAGGCCGGGCTCCTATAAAGAGCCCGGCTTTTTTTATTGTCCCGTCCGCTTACACGTCAAGGAATTACACATGGGTTATCGTATCGTGGTCGCAGGTGCGACCGGCAATGTGGGCCGCGAAGTGGTGAACATATTGGCCGAACGCGCATTCCCCGCCGACGAAGTCGCTGTGCTGGCATCATCCCGCAGCCAAGGTATCGAAATCGAATATGGCGATACCGATAAGATGCTCAAGATCCAGAATATGGAGAATTTCGATTGGTCGGGCTGGGACATGGCGATTTTTGCTATCGGTTCGGACGCTACCAAGAAATATGCGCCGATTGCTGCTGCTGCTGGGTGCGTCGTGATTGATAACAGCTCGCTTTTCCGGATGGACCCGGATGTTCCATTGATTGTGCCTGAGGTAAACCCCGACGCGATCGACATTTACAAGCGCAAGAACATCATTGCGAACCCGAACTGTTCAACGGCACAACTGGTTGTCGCGCTGAAACCATTACATGATTATGCCAATATCACGCGTGTTGTCGTATCGACTTATCAGTCGGTTTCAGGCGCGGGCAAAGAGGGCATGGATGAGCTGTTCGAACAGAGCCGCAACATCTTTGTTGGCGATAGCGCGGATGCCAAAAAATTCACCAAGCAAATCGCGTTTAACGTCATTCCGCATATCGATAGTTTCCTTGACGACGGTTACACCAAGGAAGAGTGGAAGATGATGGTTGAGGTCAAGAAGATACTCGACCCGAAAATCAAGCTTACCGCGACCTGCGTGCGAGTGCCGGTATTCGTTGGCCACAGCGAGGCTGTGAATATCGAATATGAACGCGAAATGTCTGCAGAGACCGCGCAAAATATCCTTCGGGAAGCGCCTGGCATCATGCTCATCGATAAGCGCGAAGATGGCGGCTATACGACACCCGTGGAAGCTGCGGGCGATGATGCGACGTATGTCAGCCGCGTTCGTGAAGATCCCACTGTCGACAATGGCCTTGCCTTCTGGTGCGTGTCGGATAATTTACGCAAAGGCGCCGCGCTGAATGCGGTGCAGATTGCCGAACTGCTGGGGCGGCGGCATTTGAAAAAGGGATAAGTTATGGGGCTGCAAGCCGATATATTCTGGTCGTTTCGCAGTCCTTATAGCTATCTAGCCACGCGGCGATATAGCGCGCTGGCGCAAGAATATGACCTTACGATAAATTTGCGACCGGTCTATCCGTTGGCGATCCGCGAACCTGATTTTTTTGAACGCAGCCACCCGAACTGGTTGCGCTATACCTTTACCGACATGTTCCGTGTGGCTCAGTTTCATGGTATTCCATTTGGTCCACCACGACCTGATCCTATCCTGCAAGACGTGAAGACGCGCAAAATTTCAGATGAACAGCCCTATATCTTTCGCCTTACGCGCTTGGGTCAAGCGGCGGCGCGGCGCGGCAAAAGCCTGGTCTTTTGTGACGAAGTTTCACGGCTCATTTGGGGCGGGGCGGAGAATTGGCATGAGGACGACCATCTCGCCGGTGCAGCTTCGCGCGCAGGATTGGATTTGGCAGAGCTGGATGCCGAAGCTATCAATGATCCAGAAGCTCTAGATTGTGAAATCGCTGCCAACCAAGCGGCCCTCGAGGCCGCGGGGCATTGGGGCGTGCCAACTCTCGTTTTCGACGCGGAACCATTTTTCGGGCAGGACCGTATCGATATGGCTGTATGGCGCATGAAGCAAAAAGGGTTGGCTGCGCGTTAGTTAGAGGTGTGGGTCGTCGAATATCGAGCGAGATTAATGATTATATCCAACAGTTTTCAAGCCGCCGACGGTGTCGAGATCGCATGGCGCGAGATGGGGCAGGGGCGGCCTTTGTTGCTGATCCATGGTTTCATGTCCGAAGCGGGTACCAACTGGATCAAATACGGCCATGCTACTGCATTGGCCAATGCGGGGTACCGCGTTATCATGCCAGACCTGCGTGCACATGGTTTGAGCGCCAAACCCCATGATCCGGCGCATTATCCACTCGATATCTTGGCAGATGACCAGTTTGCGTTGCTGGCGAATTTGGGCGTCACGGATTATGATCTCGGCGGTTATTCGCTTGGCGGACGGACGGTATCGCGGATGCTAACGCGCGGTGCCGCGCCGGGCAGGGCGGTTATTTCGGGCATGGGTCTCGATGGGTTAACGAACACAGCCCATCGCGGCGTTCATTTTCGCCACGTCTTCGATAATCTGGGGCATCATGAAAAAGGTTCGGCCGCTTGGATGGCGGAGGCGTTTTTGAAAACTACGGGTGGTGACCCAGAAGCATTGCGGCATATTTTGGAAACATTCACTGACACAAGCGCAGCGCAGATTGCCCAATGGACATTGCCCGTCGCCTTGGTGTGCGGAGAGCAGGATAATGATAATGGCTCGGTTGCCGACCTCGCAGCGCTTCTGCGCCGTGGAAAGTTGGTCCTAGTTCCGGGCAATCATATGAGCGCAGTCATAAAGCCTGAGCTTGGGCAAGCTTTTGTCGAGGCCTTGACGGGTGAGCTCTGGTGACGTTGCCGCTGTTTGACATTCAGCCTGCCTTGACGGGCAAGCGGGTTTTACTGCGGCCTTTGGTGGTAGCCGACTATGATGGGCTGTTTGCCGTGGCGTCCGACCGTGAAATATGGGCGATGCATCCGATTCGTGATCGGTATAAAAGAGAGGTGTTCGACGATTTTTTCGGCGACGCCATCGCATCGCAGGGCGCGTTTGCAGTATTAGACACAGCAACAGGCGAAATTATCGGCTGCACGCGCTTTGCCAACTATGATGCCGTCGCGGATCAAATTGAAATTGGCTGGACCTTCTTCGCGACGGCATATTGGCGCACCGGTGTTAACCGCGATGTGAAAGCGCTGATGCTCGATTATGTTTTCCAGTTTGTTCAGACCGTGGTCTTTCAGGTCGGCGCGAATAATTTCCGGTCCCGTACCGCCGTCGAACGTTTGGGCGGGAAGTTGGTGCTGGAACATAAGCGTGATCATGGTGGGCAGCTGCATGACTACACAACCTATCATCTGACGCGCGAGGATGCCCTGTCAGGTGCATTGTCTGCGTCTTTGGGGTGAAGGTCATGCGTGGAGAATCTGCTCTAGAAAGGCGTTTCTGGACGTTCTGGTTGTTCGGCATTTTGTTGTTAGCCACTCAAATCGTTATGAACGTTTGGCTGGTTACCGACGCTTCGTCCTTGGGTATGAGCGACCATCAGGCAGCGGGCAGTGCTGCGCGTGTGGATATCATCCATGCCGGCTGGGCTGCGGCCGGTGTGATGGATCTGGCAATCTATAGTATGGAGTTGGACCTCATTTTTATCGGCGTTTATGCGTGGGGTGCGTTTGCCGGCGGACGGATGTTCGCAGCGTCATCGCGCGCAATGCTCGCGCGGCTTGGCAAAGTCGTCATGATTGCCGCCATTGTTTTTGCAATCTCTGATTTT
>NZ_JARXAI010000015.1 GCF_029865925.1 Sphingorhabdus sp. | reverse complement strand
AACGCCGACTATTGGAGGGGGGCAACTCTTCGTTCCTGTCTCGTCACTTGAGGTAACCGCTGCCGCCGATCCAAATTATGCATGCTGCACTTTCAGGGGTTCGGTCGTGGCACTTAATGCCAAGTCGGGTTCCGTAAATTGGCGGCATTACAGTGTTACCGCTCCGGGCGTTCGCTATGGCAAGACCAAAGTTGGAACGGATATCATCGGACCGTCGGGCGCTCCAATTTGGAACAGCCCCACTTTTGATGCGACAACAAACCGGGTCTATTTCGGCTCTGGAGAGAATTACTCTTCCCCGGCTGATGGGAATAGCGACGCTGTGTTTGCGGTAAATGCAAAAACGGGCAAGCGGATTTGGAAGTCGCAGCTAACCAAGGGCGATGCCTGGAATGTTGGTTGCATGATAGGCAATGACAATTGCCCTAAGGAAAGCGGCCCTGATCTCGATGTGGCGGCTTCAGTTCTTCTTGTGCCCATTGGTGGCGGAAAAACCATGATCGTCGCCGGACAGAAATCGGCAGATGTGTTTGGCCTTGACCCGGACACTGGGAAGCCTGTCTGGAAAACGACACTTGGGCATGGGGGAACGCAGGGCGGTGTCCATTTTGGGATGGCAGCGCAAGGGCGTCTTGTTTATGTTCCAATCAACGACATGGCAGATACGAATGACGGCCGCGTTTATAATGCAAAGTTGCGCGGATCTGGTCTTCACGCAATCGATGGCGCAACTGGCCGTGTGTTCTGGAAGTCATTAGCAGATAACGTTTGCGGCAAGAAAGCAAACTGTGATCCTGGCATTTCCTCGGCAGTTACGGCTCTAACAGGATTTGTTTTCGCGGGGCATCTTGATGGTCGCTTTAGGGCCTATGACAGCCGTACTGGCAAACCGATATGGACTGTGGACACAACATTGCCCGTAAAGACGATTTCAGGTTCGACAGCGAGAGGCGGAGGCATGAGTGGCCCAGGTGCGGCAGTGGCCAATGGCCATGTCGTCGTTAACTCGGGCTATGGTCTTTATAACCATATGCCCGGTAATTTGCTGATGATCTTCACACCTGGCGGAAAATAATCGCAGCTGCGCCTGGCCATATTTAGGTCAAAGCTTTTCAATCCAGTCGCCAAGCATGGGTTCGACGCGCATGTGAGCCGGCACGCGCTCGGGCCCTATCTGGCGATCTGCTTCCTCGTGCCAATGATAGATGCGGCGTTCCTGATAGTTGAGGGGGATGCCTATGAACCCAGGACCTTCGACTGATTCTTGAATTTTTCCCGCGAACCTCAGATCTTCGAGCAGGATCGTTTCAAAATTTTTGATCCGCGTGTCCCAAAGCGGGCTGAGATCTTCTGCTGGAAGCTTAGGGCCAAACCAATGGCACTCAATCCGCATCGTGTTCGCCGATTGCGGCCAGAAAACAAGCATGGGTATACCCGTTGCCGTTGGGGGCATCACGATGTTGGGAAAAATGTTGTAACTGACATTGTTTATGCGGGGTATCTCGGTGACGCTTTGGATTTCCGGCATTCCCCGTGTGCCGGGATCGATCCAATCGGGCCGACGATTGGGCGTGACCATCCGTGAATGGCCATGCGGCCAAAGAGTAGCGGTCATACCGCGGTGATCGAGGAACCGATCGGCCGTGTCCTGATGGATCGATTTTAGATGATACACTTCCAAAAATACATCGAGCAGAACTTTGACGTTGCATGGTACGTCATAGCTGCGCGAATGGACGAGCATGAGATTGTCGAGATCGAATTGCCGAAGTTCGCTTTCCAAAGGTCCCAAGCTTTCGAGTAACCCTAGCGCATCAGGGTCCTCGTTGATAAAAATCCAGCCTCCAAGCGTTTCACAGCGGACGTGCAGCAGCGACCGACAGGCAAAGTCGAGATCGACGAAATCGCGCTTGTCGCGTACCGATTTCAACTCACCGTCGAGCGCATAGCTCCAGCCGTGATAGCCGCACACAAACCCCCGGCCCTGACCGGCCTCTTCTGCGACAAGTGGGCCGCCGCGATGGCGGCAGGTGTTGTAGAAGGCGCGCAATTCACCTTGCAGATCACGTACGATTAGAATGGGCGTCCCGGTATTGCGCGTTAGGAACCAGCTGCCCGGTTCGGCGACTTGGCTAGTGTGGCCGGCATAAAGCCAGCTGCGTTTCCAAAGACCCTGCTTTTCCAGTTCAAGAAATTGCGGATCGATGTAGCGGGCCGCTGCTATGTCGGGCAGCCGCGGAAATCCCGCCGGGGGCTTAGTCCGCGCGGCTTCGAATGCGATGTTTTCTTTGATCCGCCGCGTCGTCTTCGCATCCATAGCCCATGACCTTTATAAAGTGCTGGATTCCCGTATAGAGCGCTAACCTGAAACGACAATCATGATTGCTTTTTCAAGGTATTTCAGGCATCTTCAGAGGGCAAAGTGTACGGATTTGCCGAAGGGATTTTCATGAGTTTTCGACTGATAGGACACACCGTTGATCAAGGATACTGAAACCGTGAAGGTTCCTGTTGCACCGCTTTCGGATATTCCCGAAAATGGGACCCGTAAGTTCGTCCTGCATGGAAAGTCTGTGCTTGTCGCACGAACCCCTGCAGGCGTGTTCGCTATCGAAAACAGGTGTAGCCATGCCTTGCAGGCCCTCGAAGGCGGGAAATTGAGGGGGTTTCATATCTTCTGTCCGGCGCACGGTGTGCGCTTCGACATGCGGGATGGTTCCGCCATGGGGAGATTAACCAAATTGCCGATAATTGTATGGGACGTCGAAATAATTGACGATGTCATCTACATCGGAATGGGCGTTGAATGAACAGGTTGCTTTATATCGGTGCCAGCCCACGCAAGGAACGGTCGCGATCGGCCATGGTTGCCGATCGTTTTCTGGCGCGCCTTAAAGAGCGATATCCGGCGTTATCAGTCGAGCGTCTTGACGTGTTCGACATAGATTTACCCGCGTTTGATCAAGATGCAGTTGCTGGTCGCTATCATTTGCTCGCCGGCAACGCGTTTGATCCCGAGCAGGCAGACGCATGGCGGGGTCTGAAGAAATGGACTGATCAATTCCTTTCATTTGATAGCTATTTGATAGCCACGCCGATGTGGAATTTCGGCATCCCGTATCGGCTGAAGCAGTATATTGATATATTGACCCAGCCGGGCCTTACATTCCGCAATGATAGCGATGGCAATGTCGAGGGGTTGGCCCAGGGGAGGCGTGCGATAATCGTTGCTGCCAGCGCAATGCCCTTTGGCAGCCTGCCAGAAATTGACGGGCTGGATTTTCAACTCGCCTATTTGAAGGCTTGGCTCGGGTTCATCGGCGTGACAAACATCGGCGCTGTGCGCGTGGCTGGTACCTTCGGGCCTGACGATGTTGTTGCGGCCGCCATGGCACAGGCATTTACCGACGCGGACCGACTTGCTGACACGATGTGACCGCGCGGCGAACTAGGTTGGTTTATTAGGCCGGTATTCAGGCCCCGGATCCAGGCCTAACTTGCTGGCTTACCTGCGACAGGCCGGAATTTGGGCATAGTGATTTCAGCCGACCACTGCTCGAAAATTACTTCGACGGCGACACCGCATTTGACGCTTTCGACGTCGCAGCCGACGACATTGCTCATCATTCGCGGGCCCTCCTCAAGCGTGATTAGG
Source organism: Sphingorhabdus sp. (assembly GCF_029865925.1). Classification (GTDB taxonomy): domain Bacteria; phylum Pseudomonadota; class Alphaproteobacteria; order Sphingomonadales; family Sphingomonadaceae; genus Sphingorhabdus_B. The sequence goes on along the minus strand of NZ_JARXAI010000015.1, from coordinate 11,156 downwards.
GCAATGACATAGGGGACATCGGCGGCATAAGCGTCTGACACGGCGCGCGTGACGATAGTATAGGTTTCCACAGTGCCGCGCCCACTGGCTTCACGCCATTCGAGATGTTCGGACATGCAGTTTGCGCAGATGACGCGTGGGTAGAATTGATGCGTGCCGCAGGCCGTGCAATATTGCAGCAATAGCTTATGATCGCGACAGCCTTGCCAGAAAGGCCCGGTTTCTGGGGTTGGGCGGGGGAGAAATTTGTCCATCTGGCCCGTCATTAGTGGCGCTCCCTCGCAAGGATCACTGTGGTATGGCTGGACATGATGCCGCCCTGGCCATGCACAATTGCGACTTTGGCATCCTTGACCTGACGCGCGCCCGCCGTGCCGCGAAGCTGGGTCACGGTTTCGGTGAGCGCAAACATTGACCCAGGGTTGCCTGGATGACAATGGGATAGAAGTCCGCCATGGGTGTTGACTGGTAGCATGCCACCAAGCTCGATATTACCATTTTCTACGAACGCTCCGCCTTCACCCTTTTGACAAAAGCCTAGATCTTCAAGCTCCACCAGCACCGTGGGCGTGAAACAATCGTACAGTTGTGCGAAGTCCATGTCGCTCGGCCTAAGACCCGCCATGGCATAAGCCCGCCGTCCCGATTCCACAGCGAAGGATGTGGTCAGGCTTTGTGCTTGGCTGATATGTTCATGGCCATGCCCTTCGCCCACACCTAGAATATACACGGGGTCGTGAGGGAAATCAGCAGCTCTATCAGCCGAGGTCATGATGATCGCTGATCCACCGTCCGACACCAGAGAGCAGTCAAGCAGGTGCAAGGGATCGGCAATCATACGCGAATTCATGACGTCGTCGATTGTGATAGGGGTGCGCATTTCGGCGGTCGGGTTGAGGCAGGCATGTTTGCGGCAGGCAACGGCGATTGCGGCGAACTGTTCGGCGGTTGTGCCATATTTGTGCATATGGGCACGGGCAATGAGGGCGTAAAAAGCTGGGACTGTGGGGCCGAAGGGAATTTCAAATTGAGAATGGCCGGCCGACGACTGCATTTTCATAGCCTGGTCTCTTGTCAGGCCGCTACGCAAACTGTCGGCCATCGTGATCAGGACGGTGGTGCACATGCCGCTGACGATCGCAGCAGCCGCATGATGCAGGATCGAAAAGGTCGTGCTGCCGCCAGCACCAACGCTCATGCAATAGCGGGGGAATATTTGCATATACTCGGCCATTGCTTCGGCGTGATACATATACGGTTCGGCCATCGAATTGCAGGTGATCAGCCCATCGATCTGGCCCTTTGTGATATTGGCATCTGCCATAGCGCGCCGCGCCGCATCGATACACAAGCCGGTGGGGCTGAATTGGGGAAGCTTTCCCACCTGAGTATCCGCAGCCCCAACAATTGCGACTTTTCCCCGCAAGTTATCCATAGTTGTTCCGATCAGGCCTTGTCGAAGGCAACGACGGCAGTGCCCGGAACGATAACGTCGCCGGCTTCATTCTTGATGAAGACTTCCAGTGTTGCGGAACCCTTGTCATGATCCACCGAAAGCACACGCCCGCCTGAGGTGACTGTCTCGCCTATATATGCGGCTTTGCGGTTCGAATATTCAAGCTGTGTCATCTGACCCGCGCCATCCAGCCATTCTATGACACATTGGGTTAGCCAGTCGCCAAGCATCGGCCCCGACATCACAATACCCGGATAGCCCTCGACTTCAGTGGCGTAAGGCATATCGAAATGGATGCGATGGGCATTCCAAAGAGCAGCGCTGTACATGAAATTTTGGACGTTATCTGGAGCGTAAGCGCGACCGGGTAAGGCGTCGCCTGGCTTGAGGTTTGTTATTTCCGCTGTGTTCATTACCGCAAGAGCCGTGTTGTTTTTTCAGTGAGGACAAGTTCGCCAGCGGCCGTTTCTACGCGCATTAAAACTTCATAAAAAATGATCGGCCCCTGCGAGCCCGATTTTTCATAGATGTTGGTGAGGGTGCGGGTGGCAACCAGCACGTCCTCTGCCATGATAGGTCTGAAATAATCGATACTGAGGCCGCCGGCCATTGCTTTTTCAAGCGGAAATTTGGGTAGCAATTCATCGATTGAAACGCCGTCGGGGGTCAGCTTGTCAAGTTCCACCATGTCCCAAAACAGAGCGAGATGAAACAAGGGTGGGGCTTCATCGCCATCCAGATATTCTTTTTTCTTCCAGCCCGTCGCAATTGAATATTTACGTATTTCGCGCCGAGAGGCAATTTCGGTCCGAGGTGCGGACGTCCGGCCAATGCAAGCAAGCAGATCACCACTCAACAGCCCATCCGTGCTTACGGCATTTTTTCTGTCTGGTTCAGACAAGGTTAACTGCTGTTGTGCTGTACTCATGCTTCATTACTTTTCAAAAATTTTCTGTCTGAATTTCTTGGTCCGCTTATCTGAGATTCATGATTAAATCCACACTAGATATTAGCCTGGTACAGGCCAAGTTTGCCTTCGCGCGCTCTCTTATGTTCGCCTTTGGGTGACATCAGATACTTTGAAGCAGCTTTCTGAGTAATCTGGTCTGGGTAGTGCTGGCAAGCCAGCGCGCATCCCTGCTTCTAGGTCATCTAACAGCCGCAATCATGGCTTTGGTTTTCATTGTCCCCAGTACCTCCGAATGACTAGCCGAGGATATGCCGCGTGCTTAGGCAACATCCATGGGCATAGCACCAGGTGGCGCATGGGGCGGCATTTGGCCGGCCACTCTAGCGGCGGCCGTTAGCTGGCCTTTACGACTACTTCGCCGATCATCGGCTGATACTCGCTGAAGTTCGGCTTTGCAGACGTCGCGCCAATAGTGGCCCCGGCATCTGTGGTCAGCGTGTGACCAGTTGTATAGCCTGATTCATCGCTTGCCAGCCACAGAGCAGCGTTTGCCACGTCTTCGGCTAGACCTGGTCGCCCGTGCAGTGGGGAAACTTCAGCCAATATTCGCTTGGCTTCTTCGATATTACCAGGATCGCCGGTCAGGACATTTGCAACCATGGGCGTCGCCATGCTTGCTGCGGCAATTGAATTCACGCGAATTCCAAAATGGCACAACTCAGCAGCGACGTTTTTGGTCATTCCAACGACAGCGTGCTTTCCTGCTGCATAAGCATGCGGCCCAAGTCCGCCCATTAAGCCAGCCGTGCTTGCCATGCTGATTATGCTGCCGCGTTCCGCTGGCTTCATGACGCGTGCTGCGTGCTTCATGCCAAAAAACACTCCATTGATCAGCACCGCAAGCGAAGCCGCCCATTCATCGGCCGGGGTTGTATCAATCGGTCCCACTGCGCCAATAATGCCGGCATTATTGAACATAATATCCAGCTTACCGAACCGGCTGACGGCAAGATCCACAAGCGCCGCGACATCGTCCTCTTTCGTCACATCACACACAGCAAAAGCAGCTTGGTCGCCAAACTGTGCTGCAAAAGCTTCGCCCGGGCCGCGTTGTATATCGCCGATGACGACTTTGCAGCCTTCTGCAATAAATCGGCTCGCCGTTGCAGCACCGATACCCATTGCTCCGCCGGTGATGACCGCTACTTTATTTTCCAGCCGCATTTACCAATATCCTTTTTGCCATCCCCAGCCTCTTTAAGACGTATGAATGTAGTTTTGTTAATGTGTCTTGTTGAATGCCCGATGCGAAGCCGCCTATGACAATTTCTTAAATGTCAGTTGCGGAAAACCCTCGTCAGCTGATTGGTCCAAGGCATCATAATATGCATTGGCACCGCCGAAGTAAATCAGAACACGCGCACCTTTATCGTCCCGATTGGCACCCATCATCCAAGAGTTGACCTTGTCTCCGTCTGCCATAAGCGTTTGCTCGTGAATATTACTGGTAGCGGTAGTCCATTCAGCTTCAGCTGCTGCTTGCGGCTCAAACACGTCTAACCCCTCGCGTTCCATCTTATCAATACAGCGCGAAATCCACATAGCGTTTTGCTCAATTGACGTCGGCAGGTTAGCAAATGGTGCCTGAGGCCCGGTAACCACGAACATGTTCGGGAAACCGGTGACACATACCCCCATTATACTGCTCGATTGGACCTGCCACTTGTGACTGAGCGTTTGCCCGCTTACACCACGGATCGGAAATGCCTCCAGCGCGCCTGTGTAAGCCTTAAAGCCCGTCGCCAGCACGATGATGTCAAATTCAAACTCATTTTCGGTAGTGCGTACACCGGTCTCCGTAATCTCTACCAGAGGTTCCTGATTTTTGATGTCGACCAGACGCACATTGTCTCTGCTGAATGCTTCTAGATACCCATGATCGAGCGGCGGGCGCTTTGCGAACAGAGGATAATCATCGAAATTCGGCACAAGCAATTTGGCTAGCGCTGGATCTTTTATGCGCGCTTTCATCTTTTTGCCAATGAAGTCGCCTGCCATCCGGTTGGCTTCAGGGGTGGCGAGAAGATCGTCGAAGGTTTCAAAAACCCATCGAAAGCTACCCGTCCAATTCTCTTCAAAAATACGCTCCCGTTCGTCGGCCGGCGTGTCGATTGCATTACGCCCCACAGGGCTGTCGAAGGCCATTCCGAAAACGTGGTTCCGGCACTTCGATATAATGCCGTCGTAATTGCTTTTTATTTCCTTTTCCCACTCGGGCGTCATCAACTTTTGCATTGCGGGTAAAATATAATTTGGCGTGCGCTGGAAGACCGTGACGCTGCCAGCGGTTTCGGCGACAACCGGCAGCATTTGTACCGTTGTTGCACCCGCGCCAATAATCCCCACCTTCTTGCCCGCGTAATCTAAACCTTCGGTAGGCCAGCGGGACGAATGAAAGATCGGCCCCTTGAATTTATCCATACCGGCAATTTTTGGTATCATCGGCTCCGAGATCATCCCCATTCCGCTGATGAAATATTTGCATGTAAAGATACTGCCGTCGCCAGTTGTCACCTGCCAGTAACCGCGCTCCTCCATATACTGGGCGTCGACGATCTCCGTATTAAGCTGAATATAAGGCCACATGTCGCATTTGTCGGCGACGAACCGCATATAGCTCTGTGTCTCTTTCCGACCAGGATAACGATGTGTCCACGACCATTCTTGCAGTAGTTCTGGAGAGAAGGTCAGGCAGTAATAATAGCTTTCACTGTCGGTGGCTGCTCCCGGATAATGGTTCCAAGCCCAGGTGCCGCCAACATCCGAGGCCCGGTCGAACACGCGCACGTTCAGATCCAATTTTCGCAGATAATGGATAAGGGCTAGTCCGGCGAAGCCGGCTCCTATGACAATGGCGTCATAGTCCAAGGTTGGCAGGTCTTCCCGATTTTTGGTCGCTACGCTTGCGTCGGCATTATCTATCGTCATCGCACTCTCCAATAATTCACCGGTACCCCTGTTGGTGTCGGTCATTGCCTCTCAATGTATTTAACTTGTAGTTATCCACTCAGGTTCGGTCATTCCTACCTCAGCAAGAATATCCTCCCTATCGGCATCGCGCTGCCACATCTTAGGCAGAACGACCTTTGTTTCGCCAAACCTAGGCGCTGGATGCGGTTGCATCCAGCCCCCTGACTTAACGTAGCTACCTCTTGCGCGGTTGTGATTATGCTCTGGCGCCTCAGCCATCGTTACAACTTCGGTGTAACAACAGTCGCGATGTTGCAGTAAAGCCGTCCAGGCCTCGCGAGGAGCCGAAGAAAAAATCTCTCTCAACCGAACCTTCATGGCAGGCCAATTTTCTTGGTCAAGCTGCGCAGAGAATAGCGGGTCGTCGCCCAGTTCCAGCGCTTCAATAAAGCGTGCATAAAACTGCGCTTCAATGGCCCCGATGGCGATCAGCTTTCCATCTGCGCAGGCGTAGCTAGAATAAAATGGTGCGCCCCCGTCGAGGAGGTTCTGACCTGGCTCTTTTTCCCACATGGCGTTGTGCTTTAGGGACCACATGCCAGCCATTAATGCCGCAGACCCTTCGGCCATGCTGCAATCAATCACACGCCCGTGGCCGCTCTGTCGTGCAGCCAATAGAGCCGATACAAACCCGAAGGCGAGCATCATACCACCACCGCCATAGTCCCCGATTAGGTTCAGCGGCGGCGTTGGCGGCTTGCCATCCTGACCCAGCGCCGCGAGGCACCCGTTAATTGATATGTAATTGAGATCATGTCCCGCGGCATTGGAAAGTGGCCCTTGCTGTCCCCAACCGGTCATCCGCCCATACACTAAGGCGGGGTTGCGTTGCATTAGAACCTCCGGCCCCAATCCTAAACGCTCCGCTACCCCGGGTCTAAAACCCTCAATAAGACCGTCAGCTGTTTCGGCGAGCCGAGCTACGATTTCAATCGATCCAGGACGTTTCAAATCTAATGTGATCGAACGCCTTGACCGCAGCAGAACATCGCATTGCTGCTCCTCTACATTGGCCCCAGGTCGATCTATGCGTATTACCTCGGCTCCATGGTCTGCAAGCATCATGCCGCAAAACGGAGCAGGACCGATTCCGGCCAATTCTATCACCCGCACCCCATCAAGAACCGGCTGCTTCAAGTTGCAGTCAATACTCTGTGCACCACTCATTTTATGTCCGTTCCTGCAGCGCAGATATTAGGCGTTGTCCAAGCACCGTAAGCAAACCCCGTTACCGCCACCGAACGGTGCGCCAAGAGCGTTAACATTAGCGAATCTAGGGCTTTTGCCAAGCCAATTCTCCCAGATTATCGAGTGCCGCCCACGACATTTTACCGGTTATTTGCTAGCGTCTAGCAAATGAAAAATCAAGCTTAAAAAGATAGCATTAAACTATTGAAATATTTATATTTTTAAGAAAAAATTTCGAAGAAATCTAATCTATTGTAAATGTCTTCAAGGTCAATCGGCGAAACGCTTCAAACTGCTTGGGCAGGTCGACATTGCTAGGGGCGACAAGCCACTGGTAGATAGTCCCAAAAATAAAACTGCAGAAACCGAATGCGTAGCATTCTGCGTCTACCGCAGTGTCGATTTCGCCGCTCGCGATCCCTTCTTTGACCCAGTGGGCGACGTCGCCGCGATAGATTTCATGATATGCTGCAAGATGATCGCGGACATCGTTGTGCGCGCTGATCGACTCAAACCACAGGATATACATAGCCTGCATGTATTTGGAGTGGCTCGAAAAAAAATCTTCGACCGCGCACAATGCTGCTAGGCATGCCTGAACGCCGCCGCGTGTTCCAACCTTGTTAGCCAGCTCCTGGGTCCAACTGGTATTGAAGTGCAGAACAAGTTGACCGAACAGCGCATCCTTCGATCCGAAACGGCTAGACGCCAGCCCTCGCGAATAGCCGGCGCGTTCCCCGACGGCCTTCAGCGTCGTTGCATGTGTACCTTGCTCGACTATCAATTGCATGGCTGCATCGAACATCCGGGCATCAGATAGGGCCGTTCGTTCCGCTTGCGTGCGTCGACTGACGCGTGGCCTGCCGCGCGTCTTGGGCAAAGCAGTTTGAAGGACCTCCGTTACCTCGCGAAGGGAAGCCTTGCCCTTCATCAGGGGTAGCGCGCTCATCGAGTGTCCTCAATCTTCTCAAACTTAGACTTGCCGGGCGCAAATGCCTCGCGCAGTGCCTGCTTGTCAATCTTGCCAACACTGGTCAGTGGTAGGCTATCAATCTGTGCCCAATATTCAGGGATCCAGAAGCGTGCAACTCGATCCTGTAAGGCGCGTCGTAGGCCCACAAAATCCGGCCTTTCGCCATCTAGTGTCGTAACAATTGCCAATGGCCGCTCTTCCCAACGCCGGTCGGCGACTGCGATTACTGCGGCTAGGTCAATACCGGGAAGGCTCGAAATGTGATTTTCGAGTTCCGCCGAAGGTATCCACTCGCCGCCTGATTTTATCAAATCTTTTAACCGGTCTGTTACCTGCACATATCCGCGTTCATCAATCGTCCCAGCATCGCCAGTGTCCAGCCATCCGTCGTCGGTTAACACGCCGCTTGAAGCAACGCCGTGATAGCCCCGCGCAATCCATGCACCGCGCAGTTGCAAGCGCCCGATGGTTTTGCCATCTTCGCTGAGGCGCCTGCCATCGTCGTCGACCAAGCGCACACGAACACCTGGGACAGGACGTCCGCTTTTGGCTCGCAAGCGACGCGCCTCTTCGTCGGATGCGTCGGCAGCGGGGTGAGACAGAACGCAAAGTGGGCTAGTTTCGGTCATTCCCCAACCTTGGATAAGCGGCACGTTCCAGCTTCGCTCAACCTCAGCGATGAGACCTTCGGAAACTGCCGAGCCACCCACCACGATGACACGAAAGCTTCCCATATCGACCGGGTCCTTGGCATCTATGCGGAGCAGATCGTTTAAGATGGTTGGCACGGTGGCGGTAAATGTAGGCGCTGTTCCGCGGATCATTCGGCGGATCGCTTCAGGCTGCAGATTTGGACCCGGCAGGACGAAATCTGCACCCGCGAGCCAGCCCGAATAAGGCAATCCCCAAGCATTGGCATGGAACATAGGCGGCAGCAGTAAAATTTTATCACTGTTACCTAAGGCAAAGGCGTTTTTGGCCATCGATGCCAGGCTATGTAGGTATATTGTACGATGCGAATACACGACCCCTTTCGGATTGCCTGTTGTTCCGGATGTATAACAGGTAGCGGCGGCTGCGGTCTCTTCAATATCGGGAAATTCGACAATCGGTTTACAGTCGGCGATAAAGTCTTCGTAGAGCGTCCATGGCTTTTCAAGTCCAGCGAGCCCTGTTGCACTGCCGGTAACGAGGATGTGTTTAAGCGCGCCGAGCGAATTGATCTGGGGTAGGAGGCCGGCAAGCAAATCGCCGTCGGCAATTAGGAAAGCGTCGCCGGCATCGGCCATTATGTAGCGGATCTGATCAGGATGCAGCCGCAGGTTGAGCGTATGGAGTACAGCGCCCATTGCGGGCACGGCAAGATATGCTTCGAAATGAGCGAAATCATTCCAGCTTAACGTTGCAACACGCGTATTCTTGTCTACGCCCGCCAACCGCAACGCTGTGGCAAGTCGGCGCGCGCGATTGGCTGTTTCGGCATAACTTCGCCACGTCATGTGCTCGCCGTCGAATAGGCCTATGCGGCTTGAAGCATGAATGCGCTCGCCGTGGGCAAAAATTGCAGCGGTGCCAAGCGGCTCGTGCATCATGGTGGCGTCCATCAGGCGATACCCTTTATCTGTGCAATGCGTTGGGCTGCATCAAGTAATGCCGGCACATCGTGCTCAAGGCCGCGTTCATAAGGTCCGTCTACTTGACCATTGCGAAACAAAACATAGGCGCCCTCGACGATCACGGCGAGACGCCATAGTGCAAAAGCTTGAAAGTACGAAAGATGTGCGATCGAGAGCCCCGTTGAGCTTGCCCAGCGCTGCGCCAATTCACCACCGCCGATAACTCCCTTAACATTGGAGACGCGCTGCACAAATGCGAAGCCGAGTGGAAGACTTTCATCGCGGTTCCACATTGCCGTGACGAGCCCGACGTCGACAAGTGGATCGGCCAATGTTGCCATTTCCCAATCGAGTATTGCCCTGACTTTTGGTTCAATCGGATCCATCAACACATTGTCGAGGTGATAGTCGCAGTGGACAATCCGGACCGTCTCGGGCTCTGGAACGTTGTCGGCGAGCCAAGTTCCGAGCACTTCGACCAGCGGTAAATCGCGGACTTTGCTGGCTAAGCGCACCGCACGCCATCGTTCGATCTGGCGGGCGACAAAATTCCGCGCCTTCTTTACATCGCCCAGCCCTTCAGGAACTGGCGTAATTGCGTGTACTTTGGCGAGGGCATCTATCAGTGCGATGCCGACAGCATCGATAGTTGCGATGCTGTTCGAATAAGCCGGCGGCAAAGCGTCGGTAATCGCCATTCCCGGTACGAAGCGCGTGAGAGAAAATGGGGCACCCAATATTTCCGCATCGTCGCAATATAATAGGGGTTCGGCAACCGGCGCATTGCCCGCGATGACCGAGATGAAACGAAATTCGCGCGAGATGCCGGCGCCGGCAAGGTCAGATACCGTATTGGTAGGCGGGTGACGAAGCACCAATGGACCGCTCGCGGTTTCGACAAGGCTGGTCACATTGGCGTTGCCCCCCGTCAACCTGCGGACGATGCGTACTTCGGTAAATCCGGAACTCCCCTCCAGCCAGCGGCAAAACCGCTCGGCCGGATCGCTTACAGTCGGCACAGTAGCCCGCCATCGTTGGAGATTGTTGAGCCAGTCATATAAGGCGATCCTGCCACCCACCAGACGACATTGGCCAGTTCGTCGGCAGTGCCTTCGCGACCAAGTGGAATACTCTCTACGAGCTTCGCTTTGGCACGAGGCGATATGCCCGCCGTCATTTCCGTTGAAACCATGCCAGGGATTACGAGATTAACTCGGACGCCCCGACGCGCAAGTTCAACGGCTAACACCTGCGTCAGTCCCGCCAGCCCCGCTTTTGACGCGCCATATGCAGCATCGCCGGCAAAGCCCCTAAGACCGACCACGGCACCAATGTTAACGATTGACCCTCCCTCACGCAAATATGGCAAGGCTGCCCGCACGCAATTAAGAGGGCCGGAGAGGTTGGTATCAATAACGTCGTGCCAATCACCCTGAGAAAGAGAACCAATTAGCCCGCCACGATGCAGGCCCGCATTGTTGACAAGGACATCAATGCCACCCCAACGCTCGGCAACTTGCTCACAGGCGCCCGCTAAGGCCGACGGATCGGTTACATCGGCGATAACGCCTATAGCATTATCACCAATTATACGGGCTTCATTCAGAACGTTCTCCCCGCGAGCAAAAAGGGCAACCCTATCCCCATTGCGCGCGGCGAGCCTGGCTATCGCGAGGCCAAGGCCTCGCGATGCACCAGTTACTACCCATCTCCGTGTCTCAAGCTTTGACTGCCTTGTCACTGCAGTCCTTCTCAGAACGATTGGCTCACAGCGACGCCCCATGTCCGACTTGGACGAGGTGCCCCATAGCTCCAGATACCCTGAACGTCATAGCCAATCGTCCAGCCCTTTTCATTGGCCAAATTCTTGCCGAACAAGCTAACCGTGGTTTTGTTAAATCGTGCGTTGATAGATGCGTCCACTAGGAACTGGCCACCGTTGCGCAGGTTTGGATTGTTGAGGAAGGTGATTTCATGACCGCC
>NZ_JARXAI010000029.1 GCF_029865925.1 Sphingorhabdus sp. | reverse complement strand
TCACTGATGGTCGCTTTGGGCACTGATGAAAATACTGCGCGCAATATAGCCGCAGCGGCCACAGATTGGGCGGACAGTGATGTTACGCCAGTTGCCAATGGTGTGGAAGATGAGGCATATCGGTCTACAACAACACCCTATCTGGCTGCCAACAGGCTATTCGCACACCCGAGTGAACTTCGGGCGGTGAAGGGCATAACGCCAGCTGTTTATGCCAAGCTTCAAGACTGGATTTGTGCTCTACCTACATCAGCCTTATCTCCGCTGAACGTAAACACATTACTGCCTGAGCAAGCACCTTTGTTGGCGATGCTATTTGCGCCTGGTAAGATGAACCTATCGACCGCGCGCAGCTATCTCGCCAAGCGGCCTTCGAATGGCTATGGCAGTCTTATTCGATTCTGGGCCGCACCTGAACTTGCGGCACTTGAGCCGACTTCTCAGGTGCAAGGGCAAGTTAAACTGACGAGCAACTATTTCCTTTTGAACACGCAAGTTTCATTTGGCGAACTGACCCTTGCTGGACAATCGATGATTGTAGCTTCTCCTGTGCCTGCGCCTGCGCGTGTTGTCTGGCGCAGCTGGGGGCATGAGGAGTGACCCTTATGCTCACGCGCTTTCCCACGACAGTGGGTGATGACCCTACCATTTTTCGGGTATCCGAAGGCGTGTGGGAAGCGGCGGGGCTTTTGTCAGAGTTTGAGGCTACAGCCGACGATATAACGGTAATGGCGGTTGTGGCGCCTCAGGATGTCCGAAACAATTGGTTCACCTTTCCGGAACTTGAAGCACGTCAAGCCATTACTGTTTCCAAACTGCGTGCGTCCGAACAAGCCCTTGGTTTGGTTCATTGCAGTGCCGGGGTGGATTTTGACGGGTCCTCGGTAACCGCGGCCATCGCACCAGACGTCATGCAATATGGCCTAGACCGGCTTGCAGCGCGGCGTATAAATCCTGATATCGTCGTTCCTCTCGCACTCGTTTTGAACACCGGTCCGGATGGCTTTTTCAAGGCGGAACTGGACGGCGTTTCGGTATTGCGCGGTTCCGGAATAGCCATTCCAGATGAACAGGTTCTTCGCGATATATTCGTTGTTGCCGACAAGGCGATCGACATAGAAACAAATGCCCTACGGTCTATGCTGCTATCGGCAAGCGCCGCACCCGTGCTGAACATGCGCGAAGGAATATTTGCAAAAAGGGAGCGAGCGGTTTGGACAACCGAACCGCAACGCACCTGGTTACAGCGGATATTGATAGCCATCGTTGCTCTTACGGTGTTGATTACTCTGGTGACGCTGTTGAAATACTGGATCGCTACCAAAACCGAAAACGACACCGCATTGGCGGCTGCACAGAAAATTGACCCATCTATTCAAGACATAAACCAAGCCGAAAGTGCGCTCACCAACGCGTTAAATCGAAAGGGTATTGTGCAGGGAAGCTTTACACCGCTTTCCGCCGCCTTGTGGCGTAGTGTTAAGGCTTCGCCTAACGTATCGGTACGAGAGATGCGTTTCACGCCTGACGGCATTTTGTCCGTTGTTCTCGCAGCCCCCACAGCGGATAACATCAACAAAACGCTTCTGGGCATTCAGCAAGACGGTTTTAAAATTACGGCGACCCCGCGCCAAGATGCAAGCGGTTCAACATTGGTCGATATCACCATGAGGATGCCATGATAGAATCGGTTCGTTTATGGTTTGCAGCCCTGACGCAGCGAGAGAAATGGCTGGTGGCGACAGCCGGTATCTTGGCGGGGTTGTCTATCGCTGTTTTCGCAATCATTATGCCAGCACTGTCCGTTGTAGAAAAAGCTGCGTTAGACCTTGATGAGGCGGTGCAGCGCCGGGGCCGAATTGTGGCCAAGGTCGCATCGACACAAGGTCAGCGGTCGGTTGCGCCCATGGCTGCTGCCGCGGACATTGGCCTGTTGGTTACTCAGAGTGCAGCTGAAAAAGGCTTTGATGTCATAAAGTCTACAAACGCAGCGCCGGGTCAGATCAGCATTCGTATTGACCAGGCGCGAGCACCGGCTTTTCTGGCTTGGGTAAACGAGTTGGAGGGACAAAATATTGTCGTGCGCACGGCCACCTTGCGGTCTGGAGCCAATGGAACCGTGACTGTTGAGGCCCAAATGCAGATGGGTGCACAATGAAACGTGGATACGTCATTGCCTTGGCTGCGATACTCGGGGTTTTCCTTGTAATTTTTATACCCTTGCGTGCGGTTGTCGGAGGCGAAGGCGTAACAGCACGTAAGGTTGAGGGCATTATCTGGGATGGCTCGGTACGCGATCTGCGCTTGGGCACCTTGCCCGTTGGTGACGTCAACGCGCGCTTGTTGATATGGCCATTGTTTCTGGGTCGTGCAGAATTTCTGGTATCGCGCGGCGATGCACCCTTGGCTCCCGGGATAACTGCTTCTGTTGCGCGCGGGATTGGGGGTATGTCGGTCCATGATCTTAATGCCACTTTGCCAGTCGGTTCGCTTTTGGCGCCATTTCCGGCAGAAAACATCGAGTTTGAAGGCTTCTCGGCACGTTTTGCTGCAGGTAGATGCATCGAAGCCGAGGGACAAGTGCGCCTGACCCTGTCCGACAGTGTACCAGGGCTCAACCTGCAAAACGGGATGCTCGGCAAACCACGCTGTGATGGTGCACGTCTGTTGCTGCCACTGGTCAGTCAATCGGGTATGGAGCGATCTGATATCCGTCTGTCAGCTGACGGGACATACACCATTGCAGTAACGCTTGATGCCAACAGAGGCGACCAAGCAGCGCTTTTGAACCTCTCGGGATTCCGTCCAGTGGCAGGTGGCTACCGGCTTGTCCAAAAGGGTCGGTTCTGAGCAAGCTTTTGTCGTCATTGGGTGAGGTGCAGTTCGCCCTGCCTTTCTGGTATCAGCTGATCTCGTTCGTCATCTTGGGCGCAATTTGGGGCAGTTTCGTTGCTGCCTTGTGCAGCCGCTGGCCATTTGGAGAGCAGATATCAAACGGACGATCACGGTGTGATGCATGTCAGACGACGCTTGCGCCTAAGGACCTTGTTCCGATTTTCTCCTTTGCTCTGCTCAGGGGCAAATGCCGATATTGTCGCCAAAGCATTGGTGTCGGCGCTTTATATACCGAGCTAATCTCCGCTGCGATTGGACTATTGGCGATACTTTTGGTTCCGAGCGAGTCAGCTCTGGCTATGGCCGTGTTTGGTTGGCTGTTGCTGCCATTGATCATATTGGATTATCAGCGATTATGGTTGCCTAACCGGCTTGTGATCGCCCTTGCAGGGGTAGGAACTGTCGGTGGTTATTTTCTTTTACCCGATAGTATTTGGACAGATCGGGTCATTGGCGGTGCTTTGGGGTTTTTATCGCTGGAGGCCATCCGTCAGGGGTTCCGAAAAATCCGGAGCGAAGAAGGCATGGGCGGCGGCGATCCCAAATTATTTGGGGCGATTGGTATCTGGCTGGGCTGGCAGCTTTTGCCGATGACGTTGCTCTTGGCGTGCCTAATCGGTTTCGTACATGTCACTAAGGCCTATGTCCGTTATGGAGCGCTTCCATTACGCCTGCCTTTTGGGACGTTCCTGAGCGTGGCAGCTTTTTTGCTGGCCGCATTCCACTAAAAGAATTCTGGCTCAAGCATCTGCGATGGGCACGTCTAGGCGCACGCATAGGTCTCTTTTGGTTCCGCTGTGCTCAACATTGGCACCAAATTGCTGGATGTAATGGCCAATCGGTCAGCAATGGCCCGAAGCACCTCCGCACTGAAGCCAAAACCGCAATGGGCGCAACGCACGGGGATGTTTCGCACACTTGGCGTTTCTGGCTCAAGACAGGCTTGCCACGACACAATGCCGTCGCTTTTTGAATAAAATGAAACCGCCGGTACGGGCAGGGGAAGCTTACTTTCGGCAATCTGTATCTGCGCGATAGGTGCTTTCAGGCTATGTCCGCTAAGGCGTTCATAGACTTCAAATGCGCTGCTTGCGAATGGATCGCCCGCAAATGGCAAACCAAGCGAGATGACTTGAGATATCAGTTTTGGGTGACGTCTTGCAACCATACGCGCCATAATTCCGCCCATGCTCCAACCAATCAAGGTCACTGGCCTTTGCGCCGCGTTGTGAACGGATTTTACCCGTTCTATTAGCAGCTCATTGCGCAAGCCAATTGTTTTGGCACCAAGATTGCGGCCCAGTTCCCAAGCATGCACCTTATACCCTAGAAAGCTCAGATAACGCCGCAGAATAAGCGTCGACCGGTCCGTCATGCCAATCCCGGGAATAACGAAGACAGGGCGCTGATCCCCCTGAGGAGCAGAGGAGAGCTCTGTCCAGTGATATGGCAGATTAGCCATAGCGAACAATGCGCGGGGCACTTCGGCCCATGCGAGCCAGCGTTGCGGTACGTGTTGGTTGATCATATCAAACCAACGCGGATGTTAGGATATCGTTCCTAGAAACTATGCGCGAAAGTAGGCAAGCTGCAGCCTCTTGTGTTATAAGAATCTGCGAAGAGGGGACTCAAAACCAAGCACTTTAGGTTATTGCGCAGGTTCCGTTGCGGTTGGCACTGCCGCCTCAATTTGGGCCTTTGCGTCCGCCTCAACCAACTTGGTTGCTTCTGCGGCGGCCTGCTCAATTGTCAGCTTCTGCTTAGCCAGTTCGTCCTGCTGCGTAAATACCGGAGCGCCACTTTGCTCAGTGGTGCCTTCTGTGGCCGCTGGAGTGCCATTACACCCGGTGAGCATTAATAAGGATAGCAATAAGGCTGGGCTATAACTCATTGGGCAGGCTCAGGTTTCAATTCGCCTTCATAATTGGCAATATAGGCCAGGGTCGCGACCCATGCGGCCACATTTTGACGCAATTCGGATCTATCAATCTTGTCCAATGTGTCATCGGGCGTGTGGTGCAGGTCGAAATATTTTGTGCCATCCTGTTGCAAATCTATGATGCCAAGCTTTTGCGCAGCAATGATGGCACCCACATCCGCGCCGCCGCCTGCGGTATCCTTGCGAGGCACAACGCCCAATGGCGCGAGCGCTGATGTAACTTTCATGCGCAGGGCGCTAGCGCTGTTAGGAAGGTTGAAGTCAACAGCCCAAACCTTACCTGCTCCAAAATCGGATTCCATGGCAAAGGCATGTGGCTCGCTTGCATGCTTTTCGCCGTAATCGCGGCCACCCCAAATCCCGACTTCTTCAGCACCGGCCCAAAGCAGGCGGACGGTACGTTTTGGTTGGCCCATTGATTTCAGATGCTTTGCAGCAGCGCCAATAATGCCGCAGCCTGCGGCATCGTCAATTGCGCCCGTGCCAAGGTCCCAACTATCCAAATGACAAGCAATGACGATGATTGGTAAATCGGGATTAGAGCCTTTTACTTCAGCCAGCACATTACCCGAGGTCTGCATACCAACATTCTGTGGCGTCAGTTTTAATTTCATGCGCACTGGCTTGCCCCGTGCGATCATGCGTTCCAGATTTTCGGCATCGGGTATTGATAGGGCGCCAGCCGGAATTGGTGTTACACTGGGTTCGAAATTCGTGTTTCCAGTGTGCGGATTGCGATGGTAGTCGGTCCCAATGGAGCGAATAACGATAGCCGCCGCGCCCTTTTTTGCGGCAATGTTCGGACCGACAAAGCGGGCAGGGCCAAATGCGCCATAGCTGCTTCCGTCCTGCGTTGCCTTCATATTATGGCTCACAAATGCGATCTTGCCCTTTAAGCTGCCATCGGGCGTCGCGCGCAAATCGTCGATTGTTGGGAAATAGACGATCTCTGCATCAATGCCGGCGTCGCCCGTGCTTGCGCTATTGCCCAGCGCCGCAACGGCCATCTTCTGCGCGAATGGTGCCGTTATTTCAGCTGTCTCGCCGCCGCGGACCCATGTTGGCATCTGATATTCTTCAACCCGCACATTCTCAAAACCCAGCGCCTTTAACTTTGCCACTGCCCAAACACGGGCACGTGCTTCTGCTGCTGTACCACCCTGTCGCGGACCAATCTCGGTCGTAAGGCCTTCGACAATATCGTAAGCAATGTTATCAGCTTTAAGCGCATTGTCGCGCAGTCCGGCGATTATCTCATCATTGGATTTAGCTGGTGCAGCGGATGCAAGCGAAGGGGTCAGGAACAGCGAAGATGCTGCGGCGAGCAGGGTGATGTGTTTTTTCATGGCGATAAGACTTAATCCCATCACACAGTTTTACAATCCCACCTTGCGAGGAATCGTGCAGATAGCTAGGGAAGCGGCCAAATCAAAGTAATGCAACACAGGAACTGATCCCCATGGCAGCCCAATATAGCTTCGTAATGAAGGGAATGACAAAAACCTTCCCCGGCGCAAGCAAGCCCGTTCTTAGCAATATCAATCTGCAATTCTACCCGGATGCGAAGATTGGGATCGTTGGCCCGAACGGCACGGGTAAATCTACGCTGATGAAAATCATGGCTGGGATGGACACTGAATTTACCGGTGAAGCATGGCCTGGCGAACATATCCGCGTTGGTTATCTGGCGCAGGAGCCAGAATTGGACCCCAACAAGACCGTGCGCGAAAACGTTATGGATGGTGTCCGCCCGGTTGCTGACTTGGTGGATCGCTTCAACGAGATTTCGATGATCATGGGTGACCCACCCGAAGATGCCGATTTTGACGCGCTCATGGAGGAAATGGGTACGCTTCAGGAAAAGATTGATGCCGTTGATGGTTGGTCGCTAGATAGTCAGCTTGAGCTTGCAATGGACGCTCTGCGCTGCCCTCCAGGTGATAGCCCCGTGACGAGCCTTTCTGGTGGTGAGAAGCGTCGAATCGCGCTTACGCGTCTGTTGCTTGAAAAGCCTGATATACTGCTGCTCGACGAACCTACCAACCACCTTGATGCAGAATCAGTGGCTTGGCTGGAAAAGCATCTGGTCGATTATAAGGGCAACGTCATACTTGTAACCCATGACCGCTATTTCCTCGACAATGTGGTTAGCTGGATACTTGAGCTCGATCGCGGTCGTTATTTTGTCTATGAACGCAATTATTCGACCTATCTGGAAAAGAAGGGCAAACGGCTCGAGCAGGAATCGCGCGAAGACGCTGGAAGGCAAAAGGCGATCAAGGACGAGTTGGAGTGGATTCGGCAAAGCCCAAAAGCCCGACAGACCAAGTCAAAAGCGCGGATCAAATCCTTCGACCAATTGGTTCAGGCTCAGGAAAACCGTACACCTGGCAAAGCGCAAATCGTCATTCAGATTCCCGAGCGTCTTGGCAGTAAGGTTATCGAGGTGAAGAATGTCACCAAAGCTTATGGTGACAAGCTTCTGTTCGAAAACCTCTCCTTCACCATCCCGCAGGGCGGCATCGTAGGTGTGATCGGGCCGAACGGCGCAGGTAAATCGACGTTGTTCCGTTTGATTACAGGCCAAGAAGTGCCTGATTCTGGCGAGGTAGACATTGGCGAAACCGTAAAGCTTGGATTTGTCGATCAGAGCCGTGACGATTTGGATCCCAACAAGAATGTTTGGGAAGAAATCTCCGGCGGAGCGGACTTCATGAAGCTTGGTAAGCATGAAACGCCGACCCGGGCCTATGTTGGTGCGTTTAACTTCAAGGGCACGGACCAGCAGAAAAAGGTTGGTTTACTGTCGGGCGGTGAACGTAACCGCGTGCACATGGCAAAGATGTTGAAAGAGGGCGGCAACGTACTTTTGCTCGATGAGCCAACGAACGATCTTGACGTAGAAACCTTGTCCGCACTTGAAGAGGCGCTTGAAAGCTTCGCTGGTTGCGCTGTGGTCATCAGCCATGACCGTTTCTTCCTTGACCGACTGGCAACACATATCTTGGCTTTCGAAGGTGACAGCCATGTTGAATGGTTCGAAGGCAATTTTGGTTCTTATGAAGAGGACAAGATTGCCCGCCTTGGCGACGAGGCAACGCGTCCGCATCGTGCAACTTACAAGAAAATGACGCGTTGATGATGGCATGAAGCGCGAACTCCTTGCTTCCGTGTAAGAGGATGCGTTGGCGCGTAACACGTTCGTGAATTCAGCCTGTCTGGAAAAATCTAGCGCCTCAGGGGACGAGCCAATTCCCTTGCCATGATTTCTGTGCATCCTGCCACTGCCAGCGCGCCCGGCGGTGGCCGGGGTTTGCCAAATACAGCCATTCGACGGATTGGATTTCCACCAGCATAGTCGAAAAATTTTGACGGTAATCGGCCAACTGGGCTTCATCGGGTTTCTTACCTTGTATCCATTCGGGCAGGCCTGATGAAGGTCCTGCGATGGGCAATCCGGGTGCAGCCTCCGCCATGTAACAACGCCGAGCAAATGGGGTTGATCTGCTCCATGCTGTGTCCGCAACGTCGCCAATGGGCAACAACTGCGTCTGACCTGTCATCCGAATTTGAAGCTTAGCCGACATGTCGTAAAACAGAACGCTGGTTGCGCCATTGTTGCGGACTTGCGCAGCCTTGATGGAACGCAAATCTGTATGGAAGCGCAGCGTTCGCGCAACGCGCGAAGCGTCACGCAGGATCATTATACGCAGTTGTGGCGCGCCTGTTTCATCGACGGTTCCAACTGCCGGCATATGTGCAGGACTGTGCCGATCGGTGCTGCCAGCTTCGACGATGTTCCATGCTTCTTCAAAGCTCAGTCCCAGATCGTCATAATATGCAGGTTGGCTGATTAAATCCGTCATTGTACCTCGAACATGTCGTTCTCATCATTCAGAACGTATAGGTTTCCGTCGGCAATACCAAAATAGGCGCCGTGCAGTTTCAACCGCTTTGATTGCTCGCGCGCCGCAATAAAGGGAAAACTACGCAGGTTAGCTAGGCTTACACGAACCGCGTCTAGTTCAAGATCGCGCTGCGGATCCTGCGAAGATGAACCGAGTATTTTGTCACGGGCAGGACGAATGATGTCGACCCAGTTGTCAATGAAGCTATGGCTACCATGGCCGAGGTTCGCACCCTCTAGTGACGCTTTTATTCCGCCGCATTGGGCATGCCCAAGCACAACGATATGGCGCACTTCAAGGCCCAAAACACCAAATTCAATGGCTGCCGACACGCCATGAAGACCGCCGCCAGTCTCATATGGAGGCACAAGGCTTGCGACGTTGCGCAAAGCAAACACTTGCCCAGGCGTGGTGTCAAAAACCGTGGCCGGATCGACGCGGCTGTCACAGCATGAGATAATCATTATTGGCGGTGACTGACCGTCGCTGGCAAGTGCGTCGTAACGCGCTTTCTGGCGAACATAGCCGTCAGATTTGAACCTTTGATAACCCTCTACGAGAACTGCAAATTCGGGCATTAAAAACGCTCGCCTCTGACAACCTGAACGTCACCTACCGTGAGCAGCATGCCATAGCTATCAAGCAATGGCGCAATTGCGTCCATTAACTGTGCCGTTTTTGTGTCGGATGCGATAGCCAGCACGATTGTCTTGGCACTGGCACCGGTAACGTCGTCGTGCTGCCATTCGCCGCCACGCCCTCCGCCGGAATCCACATGAATGACGCTCCACCCTGAAATATCTACAGCCTTCAACTTGCTGACAATACGCGGGACAAGAGGTGAATCGACCAAGATTTCAATACGTTTTCGTGGAACGGTCTGTACCATATGTCATCCTAAACTTTGAGCGAGTGCGGCAAAAATACTGATGCCGAAGATGATGTTGAAAGGGAAAGTAACGCCAAGTGACATGCTAAGATAGATGCCTGGATCAGCTTGGGGAAGGGCAAGACGCATTGCCGCAGGAACGGCGATGTAGGAGGCGCTAGCCGCCAAAATACCTAATGCTGCTGCCGAAGCCACATCAAGGCCTATGACGGTGCCGACGACTGTTCCGATGGTACCGTTCAATAAGGGAAGCAATATTGCAAGACACATCAGCCGCAATGTCATTTTACGTGTTTGTATCAGACGACGTGCAGCGATGAGGCCCATGTCTAGCAGGAACAGGCACAGCACCCCGCGAAAGCCCGTGTCAAAAAGCGGCTTAACGGCCGCAAAACCCTTGGCCCCCGCAACGGCTCCTATGATGAAGCTGCCAACCAACAGCATGACAGACGCATTTGTGAGAACTTCATGCCAGGGCGTTGAATTTTTCTCGTCAGAATTTGCGTCGTCGCGGCGTGCAAGCGTTAATCCTGTTATGATTGCAGGGGTTTCCATCAGCGCAAGAACGGCCACCATATATCCCGCCGGGCTAAGACCTTCACCAGTAAGCAGCTCGACCGCCGTTACAAACGTCACGACACTGACTGAACCATAATGTGCGGCAACAGCGCCTGCATCGACTTTGGAGAGCTTCCCAATGCTTCTCAACAACGCGAACGCCAGCAACGGCAATAAGAAACTTAAGGCAAGGCCAGCAGCAGCTGCGATTAATATTTCGGGGGTGATACTGGTTTTAGATACCTCAACTCCACCCTTTAGGCCGATCGCCGCCATCAAATAGATCGACATGGCCTTGGCAAACGCTTCCGAAATACTTAGGTCTGATTTCAGCGCGGCAGCGATAAATCCCAGAACAAAGAACAATATCAATGGCGATGTGAGAGTATCTAATATCATTTTAGCTCCCTGACAGACTTTGCAACCCTTAGCACGCAAGTTGCAGTTGGCAACAAGCTGCTCGACGGCTATTCGAACATCATGAATGCACCTATTGTCTTGCCAGAACGCCCCGTGAGAGAACGCAAACCTGACTGGATCAGAGTGAAAGCGCCGATGGGGGATGGTTTTAATGAGACTCGCCGCTTGATGCGCGAACTCAATTTAAACACGGTGTGTGAAGAAGCGGCGTGTCCCAATATCGGCGAATGCTGGACGAAGAAGCATGCTACAGTGATGATCCTCGGTGATGTTTGCACACGGGCTTGTGCGTTCTGCAACGTTAAAACAGGGATGCCACGCGCGGTTGACCCGCTTGAACCAGAGCATGTGGCGATTGCAGCGGCCAAGATGGGCCTTGAACATATTGTCATTACGTCCGTTGACCGCGATGACTTGCCCGATGGCGGCGCCAGCCAGTTTGTGAAGGTCATTGAGGCGCTGCGCCGCAATACGCCAAACACGACGATTGAAATTCTGACGCCTGACTTCCGTAACAAAGCGCAGTCGGCGATTGAGGCGATCGTTACCGCGCGCCCTGATGTGTACAATCACAACCTTGAAACCGTGCCGCGGCTGTACCCAACAATACGGCCTGGCGCGCGCTATTATGCGTCGCTGCGTTTGTTAGAAACGGTGAAGCGGCATGACCCGTCTATCTTTACAAAATCTGGCGTGATGCTTGGATTGGGTGAAGAAAGAATGGAGGTGCATCAGGTCATGGATGACATGCGAAGTGCCGACATCGATTTCCTGACAATGGGCCAATATCTGCAGCCTACTCCAAAGCATACCAAAGTTATGGATTTTGTAACACCTGCTGCCTTTGATGCGTATGCAGCAATTGCACGTGCCAAAGGCTTCTTGTTGGTGGCGTCGAGCCCGTTGACGCGCTCAAGCTACCATGCCGGGGATGATTTTGCCAAGATGCGCGATGCCCGGGCTGCCCAACTCGCTAAGGCGCGCTAGGACCAAAGCGACCCATGCCGCATCATCACGAACGCCGCAGCCTTCCGCATAGCGCGGCGCAAATGTATGATCTGGTGGCCGACGTGAACCGCTATCCAGAGTTTCTGCCTTGGGTGAGCGCCATTCGCATTCGTAAGGACGCGGAAGACGAGATGCTGGCGGATATGATCGTCGGCTTCAAAGCCTTGCGCGAAACCTTCAGCAGCAGGGTAGTAAAAACGCCGAAATCGTCCATTGTCGTCGATTATCTCGACGGTCCAATGAAGCATCTCCATAACGCGTGGACATTTGAGGATGTCGATACTGGCGGCTCAATCGTTGACTTTACGGTGGACTTTTCGTTCCGCAACCGCGTGTTTGAGGCGCTTGCAGGCCAGTTCTTCGATGCCGCGCTGCGCAAGATGACAACCGCGTTTATTGACCGTGCGAATGCCCTTTATGGTGTCGGCGGTAGCAACAACCCCAACGCATGAAGCGTTGCGAATGCACGGATATCGGCGCGGCTTTTATCTGATCCAAAGGATTTTTGATCCCCCACAACCTCATTCGGGTTCTGGCCCTTCACCGCAACGGCAAAAACTACCGTGCCAACGGGCTTCATCGCGCTTCCGCCGTCCGGGCCAGCCACACCGCTAATCGCCACAGCAATGTCCGCGCCGCTTTTCTTCAGCGCGCCTTGCGCCATTGCCCATGCAACGCCAACCGATACGGCACCAAATGCATCAATGATGTCCTCATTGACGCCGAGCAGCTTTATCTTCGCATCGTTGCTATATGTAACAAAGCCATAGCCCAACACGGCACTACTGCCTGGCACCTCGGTAATGGCGGCGGCAACAAGACCACCGGTGCAGCTTTCAGCAACAGCAACGGTGCGGCCCGCAGCCTTGTTTTCGGCAACCACACGCGCAGCCAGTTCGGCAATCTCGGAAGGTAAAACAGAATCCATTTTAGATTTTCTCAAAAGTTGCGGTGGCTTGTGCAGCAATGCCTTCGCCTCGGCCAGTAAAACCAAGCATTTCGGTTGTTGTTGCCTTTACCGATATACGGTCCACATCAACAGACATTATTTCAGCCAAGCGCGCGCGCATTTGTCCACGAAGCGGGCCTATTTTGGGCTGCTCGCAAATAATCGTCACATCGGCATTTGAAAGTTCAAAGCGGCCTTCGCGCGCCAGTTTCATGGCGTGCGCGAGAAAGCGATCGGATGAGGCACCGCGCCATTGCGGGTCGCTTGGCGGGAAATGGTCGCCAATATCGCCCTGTGCGATGGCGCCCAAGATCGCGTCAGTCAGCGCGTGCATGGCAACATCGGCGTCGCTGTGGCCAGCAAGACCACGGTCATGCGGTATCTGCACCCCGCACAACCACAGTTCAGCATCGGGCACTAGGCGATGAACGTCGAAACCATTGCCACTTCTGAATGAAGGCATATCATATCCTGTAAAATCGCTTGAGAATGTGAATTTATTCAGCGTTTCCGAGCCTGAAACGATGCGCACTTCGCCAGCATGCGCCATGAGCATCCGCGCATCGTCGCTGGGCTCTTCACCTGTCCACGTCTGGTGCGCTGCGTAAATATCCTGAAAGGCGAAGGCCTGGGGCGTTTGAATGCGCCAAAGATTTTCGCGCGCAACGGTTTCGGACAGCACATCATCCCCGCGTGAAAGGCTGTCAACAACGGGGAGGGCAGGGACGGCGCCCGGTGCCAAAATGAGCGCGGCAAGCAAATCATCAATGACGTGAGTGGGAAGAAATGGCCGCGCAGCGTCGTGAATAAGAACCTGTTCCGCCCCGCCATTTGCGGCTATCGCTTGAAGCCCATGAAACACGCTTTCACGCCGTGAAGCGCCGCCTATAACAAACATCGGTTCGTTCAAACCTGCGATTGCGGACCCTGCTTGACCCTCTTGCCCAGCTCCAATGGCTATATAGACCTGATCAATAGCCTTATGCCCCGACAATGCGGCATAGCTGTGCCACAGCATTGGCTTGCCGCGCACAAGGCGATATTGCTTCGGCTGCGCCCCGCCAGCACGGCTGCCTGCGCCTGCGGCGACGATCAAAGCGACAGTGTTTGGACGAGAAGCCATTTGCGCGCTCTAGCGACAGCAGACTTGCTCGCCAAGCTGAAAGCGGGTAACGGACTGCCTAAATTTTAGGCAGTATTTGAAGATGCAACTTAAACCCATTCAGATCGGCAATATCGATATTGATTGCCCTGTCATTCTGGCGCCTATGACGGGCGTCACGGATATGCCATTTCGCAAGATAGTGAGGCAATTTGGATCGGGGCTAAACGTGACCGAGATGATCGCCAGTCAGGCTATGATCCGCGAAACGCGGCAAAGCATTCAGAAATGCGAATGGGACGCAATTGAAGAGCCTGTTTCCATGCAGCTTGCCGGTTGCACACCCTATGAAATGGGTGAGGCGGCGAAGCTGAATGAAGATCGTGGCGCGGCGATAATTGACATTAACATGGGGTGCCCCGTTAAAAAAGTTGTGAATGGTGATGCTGGCTCGGCTTTAATGCGCGACTTGCCCTTGGCGGCAAGCCTTATTGAAGCAACAGTAAAGGCTGTATCGGTACCAGTTACCGTCAAAATGCGCATGGGCTGGGACCATGGATCCCTGAATGCGCCAGAACTTGCCCGGATTGCAGAAGATTTGGGCGCAAAGATGATTACCGTTCATGGTCGCACACGGAACCAAATGTATAAGGGGTCAGCTGACTGGGCCTTTGTGCGCAAGGTTAAGGACGCTGTGGCGTTGCCCGTGATTGTAAATGGCGACATTTGCAATATTGCCGACGCGCAGGCCGCTTTAGCGCAAAGTGGCGCCGATGGCGTCATGATTGGTCGCGGTGCTTATGGAAAGCCCTGGCTTTTGGGGCAAATGATGCACTGGTTCCGTACAGGTCAAACCATTGATGATCCGAATATAGACGCACAGTTTCATCTGATCATCGACCATTATCGCGCAATGCTTGATCATTATGGCAGTGAGGTAGGTGTGCGCATCGCCCGAAAGCATATTGGCTGGTATACAAAGGGCTTGAATGGCTCAGCCGAATTCCGGAATTTTATGAATCGGATAGATGACCCCAATGTCGTCATTGACGAGCTTACAAGGTTTTATACACCATTTTTGACAAGAGCGGCAGCCTGAGATATGTCGGAAGACACGCATCGTCCCGATTATGGTCAGATGCTGGCGAGTATTTCAGTCCCAGTGCTGCTGATTTCTCCCGATCATTGTATCGATTATGCCAACGACGCCAGTGAAGCGTTCTTCGGGCGGAGCAAGCGCCGGCTTGAAGGCCAGCGGGTCGACGAAACCCTCATCTTTGCAAGCGAGCGGATGAATGCTGCTCTGCGCTCGTTTGATAGCGATATCTCTGCACAAGATATGGAGCTAAAAACCCCTCACGGGCTCATTACAGTCGATATTAGCCTATCTTCGGTGTCCAAGGACCCAGATTGGAGAATAGCCATCATATCGCCGCGCAATGGCGGTCGTGAGCATATTGGGGATCAACGTGACGGCGGGCAACAACAGGCCATGGGGGCGCCAGCAATACTGGGCCATGAAATCAAAAACCCCTTGGCCGGTATCAAAGGCGCGGCGCAACTGCTTGCACGGCAAGTTGATGAAAAAAATGTCGCGTTGACAGATTTAATCGTCAACGAAGTGGACCGCATCGCGCGGCTGCTGGACCAGATGCAAAAGCTTGGCCGTTCGGAACCGGCGGAACTTGCGCCCGCCAATATCCATTTGCTGATTGAACGCGCTATCCAGTCCCTGCGCGCCGCAAATCGCGCAATGCCAGAAATTTCAATAAATTATGACCCGTCCTTGCCAGATGTGCTGATTGATGCCGACGGGATGGTGCAAGTGCTTATCAATCTGCTGCAGAACGCGACAGACACGTTGCAGGGGCGCTTGGACGGCGTCGTCGGGATATCCACCCGCTTTGTGATGAGTGGCGCTCTACGTGATGCAGACGCCGACCGTCGCTCGATTAAGCTACCGGTCGAAATCGCCATTTCAGACAATGGACCCGGCGTGCCTGATCACATCGTCGATGAGCTGTTTTCGCCCTTTGTCACCACCAAGCGCGACGGGCAGGGGCTTGGCCTAGCGATTGTCCGCAAACTGGTGCAGCAGATGAACAGCCGCGTTTTGTTTGAGCGCGACAGCGCACAGGGGCAGACTATTTTCCGCCTGTTGCTGCCGGTTGCATCAGGGAAAGTAAACGTATGAAGCTGCCACGGGTACTTATCGTTGAGGACGATGTGTCCATTGGTCTGGTGGTCAGTGCAGCACTTCAAGCCGAGAATATCGAAACGCAGTTATGCGATTCTGTGGCCGCACGCGATACAGTGCTGGCCAGCGGGCATTTCGACCTGATGCTGACTGACGTCATGTTGAAGGACAGCGATGGTTTGACGACGTTGAAAGAGGCGATGGAAAAATTGCCCGACATACCTGTCATCATCATGTCTGCGCAGAATACATTGGAAACTGCCGTGCGGGCCAGCGAGATTGACGCATTCGAATATTTCCCAAAGCCGTTTGACTTGAACGACCTCGTTCTCGCGGTAAAACAAGGCATCGAAAAACGGCGGTCGACGTCAGCAGATCCATTTGAATCGCTCACCGAAGCCAATCTACCAATGATCGGTCGCAGCGCAGCTATGCAGGATGTTTACCGCATGGTCGCACGGTTGCTGCGGAACGACCTATCCGTCTTGATCTCTGGTGAAAGCGGCACCGGCAAGGAATTGGTGGCCGAGGCTATCCACAATCTTGGCCAGCGTAAGACTGGCCCGTTCGTCGCCGTCAATATGGCTGCAATCCCGAGCGAGTTGATTGAGGCAGAGCTTTTCGGTCACGAAAAAGGAGCGTTTACCGGCGCTGTTGGCCAGTCGATTGGTCGGTTTGAGCAGGCGCAAGGCGGAACTTTGTTCCTCGATGAGATCGGCGACATGCCGATGCATGCCCAAACGCGTTTGCTACGCGCGCTACAAAGCGGTGTCATAAGCCGCATTGGCGGAAAGGCGAGCATTCGGCTTGATGTGCGTATCCTCGCTGCGACCAACCAGAACTTGCCGGCCTTGATTGAAAAGGGCCGCTTTCGGGAAGATTTATACTATCGCTTGAATGTCGTACCTATCCAGATGCCGCCGTTACGCGAACGCACCGAAGACATCGGCTTACTCGCGCAGCATTTCCTGATCATGGCGGCGAAGGATGGCCTGCCTATCCGGAAAATTGATGACAATGCCGTTAGCCAGTTGATGGCGATGCCGTGGCGCGGCAATATTCGCGAACTGAAAAATCTTATCTACCGGCTTGCATTGCTGTGTCGCGAAGACGTCATCACTGACGCCACTATAATGCAGTTTATTGAACCTGCGCAGGATGCCGAGCCGTCTATCCAAGGCGCAAGTTTTGAGGCGGCGGTAGCGCAATTTTTGCGCGATCATCGGCAACGCGGTTCAACACGTGAGAATTTATATCCGCGCGCGCTGGCGCAATTTGAAATTCCGCTGCTTCAACATGTGATGCGGCAGGTGAAAGGTAATCAGTTGAAAGCGGCGGCCTTGCTCGGGATTAATCGCAACACACTGCGCAAGAAGCTGACCGATTATGGGATTGGTCCCTCCGGTGGGCGCTAGAATGAGCACTTAACGCGACACGTGGCATTTGGACCATAATTTTGTGCTTTTCAGGCAACGCAAGGAATGCCACAGTGACTTTATGGCAACAAATGGACTAACGAAGGATACGTCAATACCTTCCGCCCCCCGTCGCCTTTTTGAATGGCTTGCTGACCTGTTGGGTAACGGCCAGTCGATAAAATTTCTCGAAATCGCAAGCGCAGTGATGATTGTTCTCGCTGGCGTTGTAACCGCGTCGCTTTTGATCGGGCAGGGGCAGCAGTCAGAACCCCTTGCACCAGCTGCATCCGCAACGATGTTGGTGGGTAATTTATTGCCAGCAACATTACTTCTGGTGTTGTTCGGGCGGCGTGTTGCACTCAAGCGGGCGGAGAATAGCAACATAGGCAGTAAACAATTACTGCATGTGCGTCTGGTCGCCATATTTTCCGCAATTACTGCAGTGCCAACTGTCTTGCTGGTTATTTTTGCATCATTGCTTTTTCAAAGCGGGGTTCAGTTCTGGTTTTCTGGATCCGCACGCGGGATGCTGCAAAATGCAGGCGAGCTAGCGAAGGGATATTATGACGAGAAAGTGCGCGATGTCGGGGCCGAGACTGTTACGATGGCTGGCGATATCCGGTACATTCTGTCGCAAGTCAAAATCGACAGTTCAGAATTTCTCGAAATTGCATATCCCCAGCAGGTTTTGAACCGTAAGCTAAGTGAATCCGCGATTGTGACAATCAGTCCCAATGGGCAGCAAAATACAGAGGCTGTGTTGGCGGAAAAACCGCGTGGTAATTGGATCAGTAGCGAAGCGTTGCGAAAACTTAAGTCCGGCGAAAATTTCGTTGTGACCGTTAGCCCTAACAATATCGATGCAGTTGTCGTGTTGTTTGACAGTCCAAGAACCTATTTATACGTCAGGCGAGCGGAAACTGTCCCTTCATTTGCCTTGGGTGCGCGCGCGCAATCCGTGCTTGAAGATTACGACAAGATGGTTGCGCGTTCACGCGCGCTTCAAATCCAGTTCAATCTCGCGCTCTATTTTGTATCGTTGATGATTATTGGAATTACGTTGTGGGTAGCCCTGCGGGTCGCTGATCGCCTCGTGCGTCCTGTGAACAGCCTCGTGGATGCGGCCCAGCAAATTGCGGATGGTGACCTGTCTGCGCGGGTCAGTATAGACGAGTTTCGCGAGGACGAGGTTGGGTTTCTGTCGCAATCGTTCAACCGCATGACTGAGCGCTTACAGGCACAAACCGGCGTGTTGCTTGCAACAAACCATCAACTTGGCGAGCGACGGTTGTTCATCGAGGCGGTCTTGGAGTCCGTTTCCGCTGGCGTTATATCAGTTGATGGCAATGGAGTCGTCGAATTGGCCAATTCGACCGCTGAAAAGCTTTTGAAGAACGCATCGACAACTATCGTGGGGCAGCAATTCACCTTGGTCGCGCCCGCGTTGGCCGCTTTGGTAAGCGAAAGCGCGCGCGGCGTTGTGCAGCTCGGCGATGGGCCAGAGCCGGTTACAGTCGCAGTCACGGTTTCGCCGCGTGCGCAGGGCAATGTGGTGACGTTCGAAGACATTAGCCAGCAATTGGCTGACCAACGCCGTGCTGCTTGGTCGGATGTCGCACGCCGCATTGCGCATGAAATCAAAAATCCACTGACACCCATCCAATTGGCCGCGGAACGATTGCAACGCAGGTTCGGTAAGAACATCCCGCAAGATCAAGCGATATTTGAACAATTGACCAGCACAATTGTCCGTCAGGTGGGAGATTTGCGTAATATTGTTGATGAGTTTTCGTCCTTTGCACGTATGCCAAAGCCTCTGTTTCGTGCCGAGAATGTGCACGATATCGTCGGCCATGCGGTATTTCTCTTTGAGGTGGCGCATCCCGATATTGTGTTTAACTACCGCCGAGAAGGGCAAATTTCGCCACTTATTTCGGACCGCCGGCAGTTGGGGCAAGCAGTTACCAACATTCTTAAAAATGCGGCTGAATCTATTGACGAAAAACGGAAAAAGATACCGGTTGATGGCGCGATATCCGTTGATCTCTTGATGGAGGACAAGGCGTTAATCATTCGAATAGCAGATAATGGCATTGGTTTGCCATCGGACAGGCAGCGGATCATGGAGCCTTACATTACCAATCGTGCTACCGGATCTGGTCTTGGTCTGGCGATTGTAAAGAAGATTATTGAAGAGCATTTTGGCGAAATTTCGCTTTCGGACAACGAGCCGGCAGGGGCAATTGTCACGCTAAAGTTTCACCCCGAAAACGTTGCATCCAAGGTGGGGAAAGCGAAATCCTCCTTACCTCCTTCCAATTCAGATGAGGTTATGGGCTGATTATGGCACTCGACATACTGATTGTAGACGATGAGCAAGACATTAGAGATCTGGTCTCCGGTGTTTTGGAAGACGAGGGCTACGGCACCAGAACTGCATCTTCGGCGGATGATGCACTGGCTGCGCTGGATGAGCGTTTGCCATCCTTAATACTGCTCGACGTTTGGTTGCGGGGTTCATCAATGGACGGCATCGAACTGTTGCGCGTGATCAAGGTTCGCGACCCGCAAATTCCGGTTATTGTGTTCTCTGGCCATGGTAACATCGATACCGCTGTGGCGGCTATTGGCCAGGGCGCCGTTGACTTCATTGAGAAACCTTTTGAAGCTAGCAAGTTATTGCACTTGGTGGCGAAGGCAACCGAAACTGAAAGGCTTCGAGCCGAAAATGCCGTACTGAAGGCACGGGTTGGGCATTCGGAAGAACTGACAGGGTCTTCGGCGTCAATCAACGCGGTGCGTGCGACGCTGAAAAAGGTTGCAGGCACGGGCAGCCGGATGCTTATTACCGGACCTGCAGGGGTTGGAAAAGAAGTCGCGGCGCGTTTGCTGCATAGCTGGAGCCCGCGGGCAGGGTCTGCCTTTATATCGGTTAGCGCCGCCCGTCTTTCGCCGGAACGGTTTGACGAAGAACTATTCGGTATTGAACGAGATGGGCACCTTTTTCAGGCAGGCATGCTAGAAAAGGCCCATGGCGGGACTTTGTTCCTCGACGAAGTGGCGGATATGCCACTTACAACACAAGGCAAAATCCTGCGCGTCCTTACGGACCAAAGCTTTGTGCGTGTAGGCGGTGACCGACAAATTAGGGTGGACGTTCGCTTTGTGTCCGCAACGGCGCGCGATCTGGCGGTTGAAATTTCGGAGGGTCGGTTTCGTGAAGACCTTTTTTACAGGCTAAACGTCGTTCCTGTTGAAATACCACCATTATCTGGGCGGCGTGAAGATATACCCGACCTTGTCCGCCATTATGCCGCCCGTTTTGCATCCGAGCAGCGCATTTCGCCGCCAAATTTTTCCAACGATGCCTTGGCGGCGCTACAAGCGTGCGAATGGCCAGGCAATGTCCGCCAGTTGCGCAACATCATAGAACGTACGATTATAATGGCGCCAGCTGACGGCATTGTAACGATAGAAGCCGACATGCTTCCGTCGGAAGTTATCAATAGCTATGAAGGCGCAGAGCATAATGTGACGTCTTTGATGGGCGCGCCATTACGGGAAGCACGCGAAGCGTTTGAACGGGAATATCTTCGTGTGCAGATTAAGCGTTTCTCGGGGAACATCTCGAAGACGGCTACCTTTGTTGGTATGGAGCGCTCGGCTTTGCACCGGAAGCTTAAATTGCTTGGTATTTCGGTGCGTAAGAACGCCTTGGACTTTAACGATGATGGAGACGTTTGAGCACAATTGCGGAATCGATGTTATTCGTGTATCGATACAGCCGCTTTTTCATCCGGCTGTTTGACGGACCTTCAGTCTGATAAGG
>NZ_JARXAI010000002.1 GCF_029865925.1 Sphingorhabdus sp. | reverse complement strand
GCCAGGTGCGGCGTCGGCGCTTGGGATTTCAACCATTGCCTGATGCTGGTTCGGGTCAAGCGGCATGCCCATGGCGGCGATGCGCGTAATGCCGTTTTTGGTAAATACGCTGTCCAGTTCGCGGCCAGTGGCCTCAAGCCCGATCACGAGCGGTTTCATAGCCTCGCTGTCGCGCATTTCGGCAGGAATAGCCTCAAGCGCACGCGACAGATTGTCGGAAACCGAGAGCACGTCGCGGGCAAAGCCGGTTGCGGCATAAGCGCGCGCATCCTGCGCCTCTTTCTCCATACGGCGGCGGACATTCTGCGTTTCGGCTTGCGCGTACAACACATCCTGCTGCGCAGCGGCAATCGCTTCTTCCAGTGCCGCGATTTTTGCATCGGCAGTATCGGTCGCTTCTGGCGTTTCGTCCTTCATATGCTCTGGTACGCCTTCAAGTTCTTTTTCTACCGCAATATCCGCAGTCGCTGATTTCTTGTCTGTCATAAACCTGATTAACCCATTTACGTTGCGACACTTCGGTCGTTTGTTGCTTTGCGCATATAGAAAGCAATTCTATTTCATCAACCCGCGCGTCACTTAATTAAGCGGCTGAGTGCTTGCGCGGTGAAGTCCACCATCGGCACAATACGCGCATAATTCAGGCGTGTCGGGCCAATCACGCCAACGACGCCAACGACCTTGCCGCCAGCCTCACGATAGGGTGCGGCAATCACCGATGATCCCGATAATGAGAAAAGATTATTTTCCGAACCAATGAATATCCGCGTCGACTGCGCATCCCGCGCGCTATCGACGAGCCTTGCGATTTCCTCTTTACTCTCCAATTCGTCGAGCAATTGCCGCACACGGTCGAGATCCGCCGCAGCCGCATCGTCGATCAAGTTCGACTGCCCACGCACGATCAGCACGGGCCGGTCATTTGCGTCGAGCGACCAGATTGCCAAACCATCCCGCACCAGTTTCTGGCTGGCCACGTCAAGCTCCGCTTTCTCGGCGCGAATTTCGCTGTCGAGACGTTCCAAGGCTTCGGATAACGTCAGCCCCGACAAACGCGCAGAGATATAATTGGCCGCCTCCACCAACATGGATTCGCTGATTGCCGGATCAATTGACACCAGCCGGTTTTCGACGCTGCTATCGGACCCGACCATGATCGCGAGCACTTGTGACGGGGAAAGGCGCGCAAAGCTGAATGCCTTCAGGACCGCGTCACGCTTTGGTACAAGCACGATACCGGCGCAGGCGGACAATCCTGACAAAACCAACGTCGCGGCCGCCAGTGCCTCTTCAATGGGCCCCTCGCCGCTAATCTGCGATTCAATCGCACGCTGTTCTTCGGCGGAGGGTTCGGCCGATTGCATCATGCCATCCACAAACAGGCGAAGCCCAGTTTCGGTCGGCACGCGTCCAGCGCTGGTATGCGGCGAGGCGAGATAACCTGCCTCCTCCAAATCCTGCATCACGTTGCGGATGGAGGCTGGCGACAGGTTCAGGCCGGCAAATTTCGAAATCGTCCGCGAGCCAACCGGCGCACCATTGTCGAGATAGCTTTCGACCACCATCCGGAAGACGGTGCGCGTGCGGTCATTCAATTCATTGATGGGTGTTTGGCTCACGCACTTATAGTAGCGCACCGCATGCTTGCAAAGCAAGCGGGGCAGGCTATGGCAGCCTTCAACCCGTTATCAGGAGAACATTATGCGTCCATCAGGCCGTTCGCCAGACGAAATGCGCGCCATTTCGATCGAAACCCATTTCACCAAACATGCCGAAGGAAGCTGCCTTATCGGTTTTGGTGACACCCGCGTGCTGGTGACCGCCAGCGTCGAAGATCGCATTCCGCCATGGTTGCGTGGCAAGGGTGAAGGTTGGGTCACGGCGGAATATTCCATGCTCCCCCGCGCCACCCACACGCGTAGCCAGCGTGAAGCGGCGAAGGGCAAGCAGTCCGGACGGACTCAGGAAATTCAACGTCTTATTGGCCGTTCTTTACGCTCTGTTGTCGATATGAAGAAGCTGGGCGAAAATCAAATCACCGTCGACTGCGACGTATTGCAAGCCGATGGCGGCACACGCACTGCAGCGATTTCCGGCGCATGGGTTGCGTTGCGGCTTGCGGTTAATGGTTTGCTGGCATCGGGCGCAATCAAGGAAGACCCCATCACCGGCCGCGTCGCGGCGGTAAGTTGCGGTATCTTCAAAGGCACGCCCGTGTTGGACCTTGATTATATCGAAGATTCCGATGCCGATGCCGATGCGAATTTCGTTCTGATCGAAGGTGGCCAGATTGCCGAAGTGCAGGCCACTGCCGAAGGCGCGACCTATGACGAAGAGGGCCTTCTGCGTTTGCTACGTCTTGCACGCATGGGGACAGACCGCATCTTCGCCGCGCAGGCCGAAGCCGTTAAGTAGGGAAGGCTTGATACCCTAAAATTCTATGTCATTCCCGCGAAAGCGGGGATCACAATATGACTTAAGGCAATATTTCATATGACCCACCGCAAACTCCAGCCCGGAAAACTGGTCATCGCCAGCCATAACGCAGGCAAGGTTCGGGAAATACGGGCACTGCTTGCGCCATTTGGCATCGAACCCATTTCCGCTGGCGAGTTGGGCTTGCCTGAACCCGAGGAGACCGGAACGAGTTTTGCCGAAAACGCGTTGCTGAAGGCGCATGCGTCGGCGCAAGGTTCTGGCCTGCCAGCGCTGGCTGATGACAGCGGCCTATGCGTCGCTGCCTTGGGCGGCGCGCCGGGTGTCTACACTGCTGATTGGGCGGAAACACAGCAGTTCGAAGGCGGACCGGGGCGCGACTGGTACATGGCGATGGGCAAAGTGGAGGGCAAGCTGGCCGAGCTTGGCACGGACGCCGACCGAAGCGCCTATTTCGTCTGCATACTCGCCATTGCGTGGCCAGATGGGCATACAGAAATATTCGAAGGTCGCGTGCAGGGCAGCCTGACATGGCCACCGCGTGGATTGCTAGGGTTTGGCTATGACCCTGTTTTTGTGCCCGAAGGCCGCAGCGAGACCTTTGCCGAACTCGACCCCGCAGAAAAACACGCAATGAGCCATCGGGCAGACGCGTTCCGCCAGTTGGTTGCGACAGTATTTTCTTGATCGCCCTTCCTGCGAAATAGGGTAGGAAATCTGATGCCTATCTCCCTCGCCCTCTACATTCACTGGCCGTTTTGCGTTTCCAAATGTCCCTATTGTGACTTTAATAGCCATGTGCGCGAGACGGTGGACGATGACGCATGGCGCGCCGCGTTGCTGGCGGATATGGCGTATGAGGCGGCGCTGACACCTGGGCGTAAGCTCACATCCATCTTCTTTGGCGGCGGAACACCGTCGCTGATGCTGCCATCGACCGTTGCCGCGCTTATTGATGCAGCGGCGCAGCATTGGGGCTTTGCCGACGATATCGAAATTACCTTGGAGGCTAACCCATCATCGGTCGAGGCCGCGCGCTTTGCGGACCTCGCCGCAGCAGGCGTGAACCGGGTGTCGCTTGGGCTTCAGTCACTGGATGATGCTGCGTTGGCGTTTCTTGGGCGCGCGCATTCGGTTGCCGAGAGCCTTGACGCATTGGCGGTCGCACAACATCATTTCGGGCGCGTCAACATCGATCTGATTTACGCACGGCCCGCGCAAACCGCTGGCCAGTGGGAGGCGGAGCTTCGGCGTGCCTTATCCTTCGGCACCGACCATGTGTCGTTGTATCAACTTACAATCGAACCAGGCACGCGGTTTGAAACGCTCGTGCGTACGGGGCATTTCATCCCCGCCGATGATGATGATGCAGCAACGCTATATGAAATTACTGGGCAAATGACCTCCGCCGCAGGCATCCCGGCTTATGAGATCAGCAACCATGCTAAGCCGGGCAGTGAAAGCCGCCATAATCTAAGTTATTGGCGCTATGATGATTATATCGGCATAGGTCCCGGCGCGCATGGACGACGTCTTAACTTTGCGACACAACGTCATAAAAAACCTGAAAATTTCTTATCCGCTGCTGAACGTAACGCTCATGGCATCAGCAGCGAAGATCGTCTCGATGCGGCAACGCGCGCCACAGAAAGCTTGCTCATGGGTTTGCGATTGGCCGAGGGGATTAGCCTTAGCCGATTGTCCGACCGGACAGGGATTACCTCTGACAATTTGCTCGACATCCATGCGGTCGACAAGATCGCAAAGCTTGGTCTTATCCGTCGCGATGGCGACCATGTGACGGTGACGCCGCAGGGCATGCCGTTGCTTGATGCCATCCTGCCGCAGATAGTAAATGTTGAGGCGGATGCCGCCGCCTGATAGCGTGGCCCACATGCTGTCCTTGATTGCCGAATATCTTGCGTATCTGACCGACAACCGCCGGATGTCTCCGCACAGCGTGCGGGCCTATCACGCAACGGCAGATCGGCTTGCGGGCTTTCTGCAATTCCATTGGGGCACGGACGTCACCCGTGAAACGCTGCGCCAGATATCCGCAGCCGACATGAGAGCATTTCTGGCCGACCGGCGCGGCGATGGCCTCACGAACCGCTCCACAGCGCGTGAACTTTCCGCCACGCGACATTTCCTGCGCTTTGCCTTGGGGGATGATGTTACTTTGCCCGTGATGAAGGGCCCGCGCGTGCAGCGCAGCCTGCCGCGTCCCGTCAATCCCGACGACGTTCTGGCTTTGGCCGATGATGTCGCCGAAAATGCACAGGATGGCTGGATTGGTGCGCGCGATTGGGCGTTGCTTTTGCTGCTCTATGGCAGCGGCTTGCGCGTGAGCGAGGCAACGGGCCTGATGGGCGACATATTGCCGCTGGGCAGCACATTGCGCGTCACGGGTAAGCGCAACAAGACACGCATCGTGCCGTTGCTGGAGCAAGTCCTTACCGCCATTGAGGAATATCTCGCTTTGTGCCCTTATGCGGCAAGCGCCGACCAGCCACTGTTTCGTGGCGCGCGCGGTGGTCCATTGTCGCCTGCACTCGTGCGCCGCGCGGTTCAGGGGGCGCGGACGCGATTGGGCTTATCGGACCGCACCACGCCGCATGCCCTGCGCCACAGCTTTGCAACACATTTGCTGGCGGGCGGCGCGGACTTGCGCAGTCTTCAAGAGTTATTGGGCCATGCCAGCCTGTCGTCGACTCAGGTCTATACCGCTGTCGACACCGCTATGCTTCTGGATGTGTATCAGAACGCGCATCCGCGGGCCTAGCCTTCCACCGGACGAGCCGCCAAACATACGTCAGGACGATGCCGACGATCACGACGGTCGACAATAGCCCAAGCCATTTTTCGACATCTTTGAACTGCGATCCCAGAAAATATCCCCCGCCAGCCAGCGCCGCGGTCCAACCGGCAGTTCCGATCGTCGAAAATATAAGGAACCGGGCAAGCGACATACCAAACAGGCCGGCGGGGATGGAAATCAACGACCGCAATGTCGGCAACATGCGGGCCACCAGAACGATAATCGATCCATGCTCACGAAACAGCGCCTGCCCGCGTTCGATCTCTGCCCAATCCAGCGTCAACCAGCGGCTATAGCGATCAATAAAGCGCCGCATGCGGGCCTCACCAAATTTGATGGCCAGCCAATACCACATCCAGTTGCCCAGCATCGCACCCGCCGTGCCCGCCGCGATGGTACCGCCAAGACTCATATTGCCCCGCGCGGCAGATACCCCTGCCACGGTCATGATGACTTCGGACGGTATGGGCGGGAACACTGTTTCCAGAAGCATGAGCAAGCCCACGCCCCAATAATGGCCCCATTCGACCAGATGGATGATCCAGTCTTCCATGAAATTTATGCTTTAATTCGGGCTTCGATGGCGTCCAAAATCAAGGATGGCGTGTCGGTGCCGTTAAACCGGTCGATCGCAACAATGCCTGTCGGCGATGTGACATTGATTTCGGTCAACCACTGACCGCCGATAACGTCAATGCCCACGAATATCAGGCCAAGCTCCTTCAAGCGCGGACCCATTGCGGCGCAAATTTGAAGCTCACGAGCTGTCAACTCCGTTGCCTCTGCGCTGCCCCCTACGGCTAGGTTCGACCGGAATTCGCCCTCGCCCGGCCGGCGGTTGATCGCGCCGGTCACTGCACCGTCGATCATGACGATGCGTTTGTCGCCCTTCGCCACATCGGGCATGAAAGGCTGCACCATATGCGGCTCAGGCCAGGTGTTGTTGAACACTTCGAACAGCGCACCAAGGTTGCTGCCGTCGGCATCGATGCGGAAAATAGCTTTGCCGCCATTGCCGTGCAGCGGTTTCACCACCACTGCGCCATGTATTTTTTGAAAGTCGCGCACTTCGTCAGCGGAACGCGTGATGATCGTTGGTGGCATAAACTGGCGATAATCCAGCACCATCACCTTTTCCGGCGCGTTGCGGACGCTGGCGGGGTTGTTGACGACCAGAGTTTCGTGCTCAATCCGCTCAAGCAAATGCGTGGCGGTAATATAGCCGACATGAAAGGGCGGGTCCTGCCGCATCAACACGACATCAATATCCGTGCCCAAGTCGATCTTCTTTGGCGTGCCAAAACGGTAATGCGCGCCCTCCACCCGTTGCAGGTCGTGCACGGGATGTGCCCAAGCAGTCAGCCGGTCATGCGCATCCAAGGTCAATGAGCCAACATCATAATGCCAGATATGATAGCCCCGCGCTTGGCCTGCGAGCATCAGCGCAAAGCTGGAGTCGCCGTTGATGTTGATGCCGTCCATCGGGTCCATCTGGACCGCCATTTTGATTGCCATTTCGCCAGTTCCTATCCGTGCCAGACATTTGGCAAATGGTTGGGCCAGCGCCATGGTGCAACCATAATAACGTCTATCTGCATATTTTCACACTCTTTGCCATATTTCGGGAGCAGAATTTCTGCCGCCGCCGCCACGCGGCGTAACCGTGTGGCATCAATTGCGGTGGCAAGGTCAACTGCCTTCGTCCGAGCCTTTACCTCAACAAAGGCAATGCTTTTGCCGCGCCGTGCGATCAGGTCAACTTCGCCACGCGGGGTCTTCACGCGTGCGCCAACGATCCGCCAACCTTTCAAACGCAAGAACCACGCCGCAATCGCTTCGCCGCGTCGCCCCCGTTTTTCGGCGGCAAGACGGTTCATGTGGCCTTCAATTCCGTAGCGCGCGCATAGACCGCATTGCGTTCAAGACCAAAGCGTTTGGCAATCGCGCCAGCCGCCTTGGCCGCCGACATAGTTGCCAAAGCTTCTTTCAGGGCGGCATCCACATCACCTGTTTCGACCACCACATTATCAGCAGGCGGGCCGACAATCAGGACGATCTCGCCCTTCGGTTCATGCTCTGCATAGCGTGCGGCCAGCTCAGCCGCCGTTCCTGTAACGACCTCTTCAAACTTCTTGGTCAGCTCCCGCGCCACGGCCACTTCGCGGTCGCCATAGGTTTGGGCGATCGCAGCCAAGCTTGCGGCAAGTCTGGGGCCAGCCTCGTAAAAGACCAACGTCGCCTTGACCTGCCCCAACTCCATCAAGGTCTCAACCCGCGCTTTCGCTTTGTTCGGTAGAAACCCGGCAAACAAAAATCGGTCCGTGGGAAGCCCACAGATGGACAAAGCCGCCGTCACAGCACTTGCGCCGGGAATGGTGAACACAGGCACGCCAGCTTCACGTGCGGACCGTACAAGCTTATATCCAGGGTCGGAGATGAGCGGCGTACCGGCATCCGATACCAAAGCAACCACAGCCCCGCTTGCGGCAGCGACCAAGGATTCCCGTTCGACTTCCCCGCTATGGTCGTTGTACCGGCGCATCTTCTTTTTTATGCCCAAATGATGCAGCAATTTGCCGGTTACGCGGCTGTCCTCAACCGCGACGATTTCTGCAGCTTTCAAAAGGTCGATTGCCCGTTGTGACATATCTGCAAGGTTGCCGATAGGGGTCGCAACGACATATAAGCCTGATTCGAAAGTCATCGGAATTAGAAGCTTCTTCCCAAGGAACACAAAATGAGCGCAACCATTGCCGCAACGAGCGCACGGCCGCAAGCTTTAGCAGGCCAATTCAAAAAGCTACTGATCTTGGCATCCGTCGCCCTGCTCGCTGCATGTAGCTCGATACCGAACGGCAAAGGGCCTCCGCCTGTTGTGACCGCCGATCCCATGGATGGCATGCACCGCGTTGCCCTGCTGCTGCCGGTAACTGGCCCAGACGCAGATGTCGGGCAGGCGATTGCCAATGCAACCGCTCTGGCCCTCACCGATACCAAAGTAACAAACATCCGCATGATCACCTATGACACTGGCACTGGCGTCGCAGCGGCGACGAAGCGGGCTATCGCCGATGGCAACAAGCTTATCTTGGGGCCACTGCGCGGTGATGATGTCGTCGAAGTTGCGGCGCAGGCAAAGCCAGCGGGCGTGCCCATCATCAGCTTCTCCAACGACATTGGCGTTGCCGGACAAAATGTGTTTTTGCTTGGCCATTTGCCGAACCAATCGATTGAACGCGTCGTGCGATACGCCCAATCGCAAGGCTATAATCGCTTTGCTGGCATAGTGTCTGCTAATGTCTACGGGCAGCGCGCGCAGTCGAATATGACTGTGGCAGTTCGGGCTGCGGGCGGCACTTTGGTAGCTATTCAGGAATCAAACGGCTCTGCGGCTTCGGCGGATGCCGCCGCCCGCCGTCTGGTCCAATTGGGCGGTATTGACGCAATCCTGATTGCCGACAGCGGCCGCGCAGCGATTGCAACCGTCCCGGCGCTGCGTCGCAACGGCCTGCGCACGGCAAAAATTCTCGGTACCGATTTGTGGAATATCGACGGCACCCTTGCGAGCAATGCGTCCATGTATGGCGCGTGGTTCGCGAGCGTATCGGACACTTTGTTCACACAATATGCGGCAAAATATCGCGCCCGCTTTGGCAAGGCGCCTTTGCGCCTCTCCAGCCTTGGCTATGACTCCGTGCTGCTGGTCGCCCGCCTTGCCCGCGAGTGGCGCCCAGGGACCCGGTTTCCGGTCGGGCAGCTGACTGACCCGCAAGGCTTCATTGGCGTTGATGGGGCCTTCCGCTTTAACGCCAACGGGCTTACCGACCGTATGCTTGAGGTGCAGGAAATTGAGGCTGGTAAATTTGTCACCATCAGCCCGGCACCTACCCAATTTGCGAAATAAGCAAAAGGTTTAGGAAACTCCACCAGCTGTGGAGCTTGGACCTATGCTATCAGTGGTTGCAATGCTCATTATGGACATGGCCGCCACCCATTTTGCGGGCCTTTTCAATTTTCTTCAACACCATCTGGCGCTTTAGGCGCGACAGATGGTCGATGAACAATATGCCTTCCAAATGATCCATCTCATGCTGCAAACATGTCGCCATGAGCCCAGTCATGATTTCTTCATGCACTTTGCCTTCAACATCCTGCCAGCGGGCGCGGATTTGCGCAGGCCGCTCAACATCAGCATATTGGTCCGGCACTGACAAACAGCCTTCATTGTAAAGGTTATATGTGTCTGATGGGTCCAAGATTTCGGGGTTCACAAAGACGCGCGGGTTGCGGACGGGTTCTTCACCCTCCGTTTCATCTTCTTGCAAGTCGATAACCAACAGACGCTTTGGCACACCCACTTGAATGGCCGCAAGGCCAATGCCGGGCGCGGCATACATTGTTTCGATCATGTCATTGACCAAAGTCTTCAGGTCGTCGTCAAAGCTCTCAACAGGTTTTGAGATAGTTTTCAGGCGCGCATCGGGCACTTCAAGAATAGGTAAGATAGCCATGGGTCGCAAATAGGGACGGTCTTTGGATAAATCAACCGACAGGACGCCTGGCGCGTAATGCCTGCGCCAAGGTGCCATCATCGAGATAGTCAAGCTCCCCGCCCACAGGCACGCCATGCGCCAATTGCGTTAAGCGAATAGGGAATTGCTCAAGCCGCTCGGCCAGATAATGCGCCGTGGTCTGCCCCTCAAGCGTAGCATTCATGGCGAGCACAACCTCGTCAATGCCGCCCACGGCGATCCGGCTGACCAAGCCGTCGATGTTCAGATCCTCTGGCCGAACGCCATCAAGCGCGGACAAACGGCCACCAAGGACATGGTATTTCCCGGGGAAAAGACGTGATCGGTCAAGCGCCCACAGGTCGGATACATCCTCCACAACACAGATCGAACGGATGTCGCGCCTTGGGTCCACACAAATGCCGCAGGGGTTGCCGGTGTCGATATTGCCGCAGATGCTGCACACCACCAGCCTTTGTTCAACATGCTCCAACGCGCGCAAAAGTGGCTGCAACACGCTCTCGCGCTTCTTCATAAGGTGCAGCACAACACGCCGCGCGGAACGCGGGCCGAGACCCGGCAGTTTCGACAATGCCTGTGCGAGTGCGTCTATTTCTTGCGATGCCATGCGCCGGGTCTTAGGGGGCTTTTGAACAAAGGAAAAGTGACGATGCGTCTTGCCTTCATGGGAACTCCGGAATTTGCCGTGCCGACGCTCGATGCATTGGTGGCGGCCGGGCATGATGTGGTCGCGGTATACACGCAGCCGCCCCGTCCCGCCAATCGCGGCAAGAAGCTTACGCCGTCGGCCGTTCAGCAACGTGCAGAAGAACTTGGCCTCGTTGTACGATCGCCTCTGTCGCTGCGTCAGGAGGACGCACAGGCGGGATTTGCAGCGCTGGACCTCGATGTAGCAATTGTGGCTGCTTATGGCCTCATACTGCCCCCAGCAGTCCTCGAAGCCCCAAAACATGGTTGCCTCAATGTCCATGGCTCGCTGCTACCGCGCTGGCGCGGTGCCGCGCCGGTGCAGCGTGCCATATTGGCTGGGGATGCCACCAGTGGGGTCATGGTTATGCAGATGGAGGCTGGACTTGATACCGGCCCCGTACGCGCGACGACCGAAGTTGAAATCGCGCAGAAGACAACTGGCATGCTCACTATGGAACTGGCGGAGCTTGGCGCGGAGTTGATGGTTCGGGTATTGGCGGATCTCGATGCATTTCCATGCGTGAATCAGCCTGAAGCAGGCATCACTTA
Organism: Sphingorhabdus sp.; assembly: GCF_029865925.1. Lineage (GTDB taxonomy): Bacteria > Pseudomonadota > Alphaproteobacteria > Sphingomonadales > Sphingomonadaceae > Sphingorhabdus_B. The sequence goes on along the minus strand of NZ_JARXAI010000002.1, from coordinate 14,844 downwards.
TGCCGCCAAGATCGACAAGGCTGAAACAAAGCTGGATTTCAACCTACCCGCCGAGGCGGTCGAACGGCAAATCCGCGCCTTTAATCCCGCGCCGGGCGCTTGGTTCGCGTTTGAAGGCGAACGGTACCGCGTGCTGTCCGCCGAAATCGTTGCAGCCAATGGCGTAGCGGGCGCAGTTATCGATGACGCGCTGACAATTGCTTGCCAAGCCAACGCCATTCGCCCCAGCATGATCCAACGCGCAGGTAAACCTGCAATGCCAACCGCCGACCTGCTGCGCGGCAAGGCGATTGCGGCTGGCACACGCCTGTCATGACCCGTTTTGCGCTCACCATCGAATTTGACGGTGGCCCATATATGGGCTGGCAATGGCAGGACCATGGCCCATCCGTCCAAGGCACCATCGAAGAGGCCATATTCAAGACAACAGGCGAAAAGACCCTTGTGAGCAGCGCTGGCCGAACCGATGCGGGTGTCCATGCGCTGGGCATGCGCGCACATGTTGATGTGGAGAAGGGCCTTTCAGCCTTTCGCTTGATGGAAGCCATCAATGCCCATTTGCGCCCGCACCCGATAGCGATTTTGGCGTGCGAAGAAGTCGCCGATGACTGGCATGCCCGCTATAGCTGCATTGGCCGGGCCTATGCCTATCGTATCCTTAATCGGCGCGCATCATTAACGCTTGAGAAGGGTCGCGTCTGGAGGGTCGGACCGGAACTAGATGCCGATGCGATGCATGACGCCGCACAAATACTTGTCGGCCTGCATGATTTCACCACCTTTCGCTCCACCGCGTGTCAGGCCGCCAGCCCCGTCAAAACGCTCGATCGCCTGAACGTGCGGCGTGAGGGGCAGCATGTGATTATCGAGGCAGCGGCTTTGTCCTTCCTGCATCATCAAGTGCGGTCCATGGTCGGCTGCCTTGTCGCTGTTGGATTGGGTCGTTGGAACGCAGCCGACTTGAGAGCGGCACTAGATGCCGCCGACAGATCTGCATTGGCGGAAAATGCGCCACCCGAAGGCCTTTATTTCGTGCGCGCGACCTACCCTTAAGCGGATCACATTTCGCGACACCTATTTGCTTAAGTTGAAAACAGACCGCCCTGCTCGCTTTCCCACGCCAACAGACGGCGCTTGCGTTCCAGCCCATACGCATAGCCGCCAAGGCCGCCATCTGACCGGATCACCCGGTGGCAGGGAATAAGCACCGATACAGGGTTGGCACCATTGGCCGAACCCGCCGCGCGCACCGCATCGGGCTTTCCAACCGCCGCAGCGATTTGGGCATAATTGCGCGTTTCGCCAGCAGGTATCTCAAGCAACGCCTGCCACACCGCCATTTGGAAAACAGTGCCGCCGACATCAAGGGGCAGCTTGGGCATCTGCCTTGGGTTTTGAACGGCATAGACGGCACCGTCGATCAGGGACGAGAGCGAACCGCCTTTAATCAGCAGGGTCGCGTTCGGAAAGCGGCGCTTTAGCGTGCTTTCATTTTCGTCAAACGACAGGCGGCAAATGCCCTTATCGGTCGCCGCAAGCAGCATTGGGCCAAGCGCGCTTTCGACCACAGCCCAATCTATGGTCACACCAGCCCCGCCGTTAATCCATGCGCTTGGTGTCATGCCCCCGTTATCCGCCACAGGCGTGAAAAAGCGCAAGCGTGCGTTCCCGCGCCAGATCGGCGCTGGGTTCGTGGTAATCCTTGCGCCGGTCCGAATTAAACCCGTGATTGGCATCATAAACGAATATTTGCGCGGTTGGGTGCGCCTTTTCGATCAGTGCCTCAACGCCTTCCATAGGAATGCCAGCGTCATATCGGCCGAAATGCGCGATAGTGGCGCATTTGGGGACTTGATCGGCATATACTGTCGGAACCAAGCCACCATAATAACAGCTTGCGGCAGTGAGATCATCGCTGATGCCAGCCAATGCCCAAGCAACCGACCCGCCATAGCAATAGCCAGTGATGAATACCGGCCCTTTATCCTTTAGCGCATCCACACATGTTTGTGCATCATCGAGCGATTGCGTAAACGGGTGAAGATCACGGGCCAGTTCAACGGCGCGGTTGTAATCGGGGCCGGTATAATCCGCCTCAAACCCGGGATGCTCTCGGTCGAAGATAGCGGGCGAAAGGACGTCATAACCATCCGTTGCATATTCATCGCACAATTCGCGAATATGGTCGGTTACGCCAAAGATTTCTTGCACGAGAACAAGGCCGCCGCGGCGTTCACCCACTGCTTCGGCTTGGTAAACCGCTATGTCCGCACCATCCGACATTTTCATGCGAATCATTTTACCCATAAATATCCTCCTCAATTTCATCCATTCTGAACGTCATTCGGAATGTTTGGCAATGGCCGTCATTACGCAATGACAATAAGGCTTTGGGTACTCCGCGGCGAACGACAGGCCCAATTACAGGCATCGATATGCAGTTTGCTCAAGAACATAAATCGCTATCTTGCATCGCAGCAAAACCCCTGCTAGGCGCGGCCTGACGCCAAAGAAGGGGCAACCCTTCGGTTCGGTCGGCAAGTTTTTAAGTCTCATATTCTAGGAAATACACGCGTGGATAATTCCGGCGGCACAAGCGCTAATATACAAGCCAGTTTGGCTGGCCGTTACGCAACGGCATTGTTTGAGCTTGCGCGTGATGCAAAGGCTATCGACGCCGTTGAAAAAAGCATGGGCGCCATCGCGCAGGCGGTCAGCGAATCGGCTGACCTTAAGGCGCTTACTTCCAACCCAGTGCTCAGCCGCACTGATGCGAAAAAGGCCATAGCCGCCGTCGCCAAGGCGATGAAGTTGGATGCCCTGACCGCCAAGACATTGGGCGTGCTGGCGGACAACCGCCGCTTGAGCGAAACGTCCTCGGTCGCTCGCGCCTTTTCGACGCTCGCCGCGGCCCATCGCGGCGAAGTGACCGCTGAAGTAACTTCGGCGCATGCGTTAAGCGCCGCGCAGACCAAAGCATTGTTGGCAACGCTGAAAACACGCGTTGGCAGCAATGTTGCAATACAAACCAAAGTTGATCCGTCCTTGCTGGGCGGCCTGACTGTCCGCATCGGCAGCCAGATGATCGACAACTCAATTAAAACCCGTTTGAACACTCTCGCAAACCAGATGAAAGGCTGACGGCAATTGCCGTCGGTGAAAGGCTAAGTAGCAACATGGATATCCGCGCCGCAGAAATTTCCAAGGTCATCAAGGACCAGATCGCCAATTTCGGCACCGAAGCTCAGGTTTCGGAAGTCGGCAGCGTTCTGTCTGTTGGTGACGGTATCGCCCGTATTCACGGCCTCGACAATGTTCAGGCTGGCGAAATGGTCGAATTTTCCAACGGTATTCAGGGCATGGCGTTGAACCTTGAAGCAGACAATGTCGGTGTTGTTATCTTCGGTTCCGACAGCGAAATCCGTGAAGGTGATGTTGTTAAGCGTACCGGCACGATTGTGGACGTTCCTGTCGGCAAAGAATTGCTTGGTCGCGTTGTTGACGGCCTTGGCAACCCAATCGATGGCAAGGGCCCATTGAAGACGACACAGCGCAGCCGCGTTGAAGTAAAAGCACCGGGCATCATCCCGCGCCAATCGGTTTCGGAGCCTGTGCAAACTGGCCTCAAGGCGCTTGACGCCCTCGTCCCTGTTGGCCGTGGCCAGCGCGAATTGATCATCGGCGACCGTCAGACCGGTAAGACCGCTGTCGCCATCGACACCTTCATCAACCAGAAGGAAGTCAATAAGGGCACTGACGAATCGAAGAAGCTGTATTGCATCTACGTCGCCGTTGGTCAGAAGCGTTCAACCGTTGCGCAGATCGTCCGCGCATTGGAAGAGCAAGGCGCGATGGAATATTCGATCGTCGTTGCTGCGACCGCTTCAGAGCCTGCACCGCTTCAGTATCTCGCGCCTTACACTGGCGTTGCGATGGGCGAATTCTTCCGCGACAATGGCATGCACGCTGTTATCGTATATGACGATCTGTCGAAGCAGGCTGTGGCCTATCGCCAGATGTCCTTGCTGCTGCGCCGTCCTCCGGGCCGTGAAGCCTATCCCGGCGACGTTTTCTATCTGCACAGCCGTTTGCTTGAGCGCGCCGCAAAGATGTCCGATGCCAATGGCGGTGGTTCATTGACGGCATTGCCAATCATCGAAACACAGGCTGGCGACGTTTCGGCGTACATCCCAACCAACGTGATTTCGATCACCGATGGCCAGATCTTCCTTGAAACCGACCTGTTCTTCCAGGGTATCCGCCCTGCGATTAACGTTGGTCTGTCGGTTAGCCGCGTTGGTTCGGCTGCGCAGACTAAGGCGATGAAGAAGGTTTCGGGTTCGATTAAGCTTGAGCTTGCACAATATCGCGAAATGGCGGCCTTCGCGCAGTTCGGTTCCGACCTTGATGCCTCAACGCAGAAGCTTTTGAACCGTGGCGCACGTTTGACCGAGCTTTTGAAGCAGAAGCAGTTCTCACCGCTTCCGTTTGAAGAGCAAACCGCTTCGATCTTTGCAGGCACCAACGGCTATCTCGATGGCATTCCAGTGACCGACGTCACGCGGTATGAAGAATCGATGCTTGCCGACTTGCGCGCTAATCACGCTGGCATCCTGAAGGCAATCCGCGACAGCCGCGACTTCAGCGACGACAGCAAAAAGGCGCTGATGGCGGCACTCGACACATTCACAAAGAATTTCGCTTAACAATCACCCGTCATACTGAACATGTTTCAGCATCTTAACTAAGGCTCTGAAACACGTTCAGGGTGACGGCAAAGGGAAGAATAGATGGCGTCTCTTAAGGCCCTCAAAATGCGGATCAACTCGGTCAAGTCGACCCAGAAGATCACCAAGGCGATGAAAATGGTCGCTGCAGCGAAACTGCGTCGGGCAACCGAAGCGGCTCAGGCATCGCGCCCTTATGCCGAACGCCTTGAAGCTGTGGTGTCGAGCATCGCGTCGAAGGTTACGGTTGGACCGCAATCGCCGAAACTGCTCGCGGGCACCGGCAAGGACAATGTGCATCTGCTGGTCGTCGCAACCTCGGACAAGGGTCTGGCGGGTGCATTCAACACCAACATCGTTCGTCTGGCGCGTAAGAAAGCAGAAGAACTGCGCGGCGCTGGCAAGACCGTCAAATTCTACACGATCGGTAAGAAGGGCAAGGATCAACTCGCCCGCACATATCGTAACGACATCATCCACAGCATTGAGCCTGGCGATCTCGGCAAATTGACCTTCGCAGATGTGCAAGGCTGGGGCGAAGACCTGACCGCGCGTTTCGAAGCGTCCGAATTTGACGTTGCGCATCTGCTATTTTCGAAATTCGTCTCCGTACTGACCCAGGAGCCCACGGCCATCCAACTGATGCCGGTTGCGGTTGCAACCGATGGCACTGTGCCGAGCGTAGGTGCCTCGGTTGAATATGAACCCGATGAGGAAGAAATCCTCGCCGACCTGCTGCCGCGCAACGTTTCGGTTCAACTGTTGCGTGCGAACCGTGAAAATGCGGCGTCGGAGCAAGGTTCGAAAATGACGGCTATGGACAACGCAACGCGCAACGCGGGCGACATGATCAACAGACTGACCATTCAATATAACCGCACGCGTCAGGCGGCGATTACAACTGAACTCATCGAAATTATTGCTGGTGCGGAAGCACTGTAGCAACAGAATAAACGTGGTGCGCAAGCGCTGTAACAACATCAAAGGCAAGGAAGAAGCACATGGCTACCGCCCCTAAGAAGACCGCCGCCCCAAAGGCTGCTGCACCAAAAGCAGCTGCAGCCGCAAAAGCTCCCGCCAAAAAGGCAGCACCAAAGGCCGCAAGCAAGGCCCCTGCCCCTAAGACTGGTTCAGGCCAGACCGCTGTAAATGTCGCCGGCGCGACTGGACGCATCAGCCAGATCATCGGCGCTGTTGTCGACGTCACCTTCACTGGCCAATTGCCATCGATTTTGTCGGCGCTTGAAACCGACAATAACGGCAACCGCTTGGTCCTCGAAGTTGCGCAGCATTTGGGCGAAAACACAGTCCGCACGATCGCTATGGACGCGACCGAGGGTCTGACCCGTGGTCAGCCAGTTCGCGACACTGGCGCGCAAATTTCTGTGCCTGTGGGCCCAATGACCCTTGGCCGCATCATGAACGTCATCGGTGAACCAATCGACGAACGTGGCCCCGTTGGCGCTGCAAAGTCCAACCCTATCCACGCCGAAGCGCCTTTGTTCACCGACCAGTCCACAGAGGCTGAAATTCTTGTCACGGGTATTAAGGTTATCGACTTGCTCGCACCGTATGCAAAGGGCGGTAAGATCGGCCTGTTCGGCGGCGCCGGCGTTGGTAAGACCGTTCTTATTCAGGAACTAATCAACAACATCGCAAAGGGCCATGGCGGCGTTTCGGTGTTTGCTGGCGTGGGTGAGCGTACCCGCGAAGGTAACGATCTCTATCACGAATTCCTCGACGCGGGCGTTATCGCCAAGGATGCCGATGGCAACCCAACCCCAGAAGGTTCAAAGGTTGCGCTGGTATTCGGCCAGATGAATGAGCCTCCCGGTGCGCGTGCACGTGTTGCGCTTTCGGGTCTGACGATGGCGGAATATTTCCGCGATGAAGAAGGCCAGGACGTTCTTTTCTTCGTCGACAACATCTTCCGCTTCACGCAGGCTGGTTCGGAAGTGTCCGCACTTCTTGGCCGTATTCCTTCGGCAGTGGGCTATCAGCCAACGCTGGCAACCGACATGGGCCAGTTGCAAGAACGTATTACCTCCACCACCAAGGGTTCAATTACCTCGGTTCAGGCCATTTACGTTCCTGCAGATGACTTGACCGATCCTGCACCAGCCACGTCATTTGCCCACTTGGATGCAACGACCACGTTGAACCGTGCGATTTCCGAGCTTGGCATTTATCCTGCCGTTGACCCGCTTGACTCGGTCAGCCGCGTTTTGACGCCAGCGGTTGTTGGCCAAGAGCATTATGACACTGCCCGTCGCGTTCAGGAAACCCTGCAGAAGTATAAGTCGCTTCAGGATATCATCGCGATTTTGGGCATGGACGAATTGTCGGAAGACGACAAATTGACCGTGACCCGTGCGCGTAAAATCCAGCGCTTCCTGTCGCAGCCTTTCCATGTTGCTGAAGTCTTCACTGGCATCTCCGGCAAGTTTGTTCAGGTCGAAGACACTGTGAAGTCCTTCAAGGCAGTCGTTGACGGCGAATATGACCATCTTCCAGAAGCCGCGTTTTACATGGTCGGTGGCATTGAAGAAGCGGTTGCCAAGGCTGCCAAGATGGCTGCGGAAGCAGCGTAAGACATCATGCCATTACACTTCGAACTCGTAACCCCTGAGAAGCTCTATCGCTCGGACGACGTCTATATGGTCGTCGTTCCGGGCACTGAGGGCGATTTCGGTGTGTTGGAGGGCCACAGCCCCATAATGAGCACATTGCGCAATGACGCGGCGCTTGAGATATACAAAACGCAAGGCGCAACGCCTGAACGCCTGATGGTCGCGGGTGGTTTTGCCGAGGTGAATGCGAACGGCCTTACCGTTCTTGCAGAACGCGTGGAAGCTTAAGGCTTCACGCGTCCGCCACGGCCTGTATCAGGGAGCCTCGTCGCCCCAGATACGCGCAGTTTCGATATAACCATAGCGACCGTCAGTTTCGAAACGGCAATATCCCTTGTCACATTCGTCGATAAGGCCAACGACCCCGGGTTCAACACGCCAGGAAATGTGCGCGCCGGGATCGGCCGCATCACGCAGTGTACCAATGTCTTTACCAATAACGATGGCAGCGCGTCTGGGGCTTAACAGCCGCACGTGCAGCCAGCCTTGGTCGCCATTCATATCTTGAACCTTGCGCCACACGCTGTGGACAGCCACGACTTTCACGGGAAGGTTCTGCCGTTTGTACACCCATGTGACCGGAAACTCTGTGCTTGGCCCAGTGCGCATCCGCGCCTCCGGCTGGGAAATTGAAGCCCAATAAGGCGGCGTCTGTTGCGCCTGCCCTACCGCAGAAGCCGCGCCACAAAATGCAAGCGCAGCGGCGCAGCACCGCAGTATCGAATTGTTCTGAACACCCATATTTTTTACCACCGTGTTCATTCTATAAGGGAAGGTTGTTGGGCAGCGCAACCATCCAGTCTTGACCTTGCTGCGAATTCAGCTTTAGTCATGCCTATGCCAGAACTTAGCCGCATCGAACGTCCATCCATCCGTGTCACGCGCACATTGCTGCCCGCCGTTGAAAGGCGAATGGCCGAACTGTTTGACGCAAGCTTCAACCCTGATGACACGCCGCTGACGCGTGAAGCGCTGATCGCGGCAATGGCCGATTGCGACGTACTGGTGCCAACGGTGACAGACAGCATCGATGCTGTCGTTATCGCCGCTGCGCCGCCCCGGCTAAAACTGATCGCTAGCTACGGCGCGGGTGTTAACCATATCGACCTTGCAGCTGCCAAGGCGAAGGGCATCATCGTTACCAACACGCCCGGCGTGTTCACAGATGACACAGCCGATCTAACGATGGCGCTTATCCTGAATGTGCCCCGCCGCCTTGGTGAAGGGCAACGGGTCGTGCGCAGCGGCGAATGGCGCGGTTGGAGCCCAACGGGCATGCTTGGTCATCGCATTGGCGGCAAGACGTTGGGCATCATCGGGCTTGGCCGTATTGGCGAAGCCGTGGCCGTGCGGGCAAAAGCCTTTGGCCTCAACATTATTTACAACAAACGCCACCGCCTGCCCGCGAGTGTTGAGGATGAGCTTGGCATTACATTTGAACCCGAAATTGACCGGTTGGTGGCGCGGTCGGACATCATCAGCCTGCATTGCCCTCTGACGCCGGAAACCGACAAGATCATCAACGCTGACCGCATCGCGCAGATGAAAGGGGACGCGTATATCATCAATAGCTCACGTGGTGAGTTGATTGACGAAGACGCGCTGATTAATGCGTTGGAAACGGGCCGTATCGCAGGTGCAGGCCTTGATGTTTACACGCAAGAGCCTGCCGTGGACTCACGGCTTTTCGACATTCCCAACGTCGTCCTTCTTCCCCATTTGGGCAGCGCGACCTTTGAGGGCAGAGAAGCGTCAGGCGAACGGGTCATTACCAATATCCGCGTTTGGGCGGATGGCCACAGACCACCGGATCAAGTCTTAGAAGGCTGGCAGTAAGCAACTTTCTTTCTATTGCCGTGGCTTAACAGCAATTTTGTGCCTTGAGCCTGCGCGCACTCTTGCCTAGAGACACCTGATAAAGATCGGGGGGCCCAATGCCATGATACAAAAGATAATGAAGTCAGCACTTTGGGCCAGTGCGTTGATAGCCGCGCCTGCAATGGCGCAAGACGCTGTCGGCACGTTGCCCGAGGCCAATAGCGGCGATAGCGCGTGGATTTTGACGGCATCAGCACTGGTACTGATGATGACGCTGCCTGGCCTTGCCCTTTTTTATGGTGGACTGGTACGTGCCAAAAACTTTCTCTCCGTGCTCGTGCAATGTGGCGCAGTGGCGGCTCTTGCATCGGTCATCTGGATCGTAATTGGTTACAGCCTGGCCTTTTCAGCAAACGGAAATGGCTTTTTGGGCTCGTCGAAAAACTTCATGTTTAATGGCCTGTTGGGCTCAATTCGCGAGGGACAAACAACAGGCGCGCTCGCTTTTGCTTTATTCCAGATGACATTCGCCATCATCACCCCCGCCCTTATCATTGGCGCATGGGTGGAACGGGCGCGTTTTGGTTGGGTGGTAGCATTCAGCGGCTTGTGGTCGCTTTTGGTCTATGTCCCCGTCACCCGTTGGGTTTGGGGCAACGGGTTTTTAGCAGAACAAGGCGTTATTGATTTTGCTGGCGGCATTGTTGTCCATACCACCGCAGGCGTCTCAGCGCTTATTGTGGCGCTGATGCTTGGCAAGCGTATCGGCTTCCCTAAAACGCTGATGTTGCCCCACAGCCCCGCTCTAACGGTCGCTGGTGCCGGATTATTATGGGTGGGCTGGTTTGGTTTCAATGGTGGGTCGGCATTGGCCGCCAATGACGCCGCCGCAAGTGCGATTATCAACACGCATATAGGCGCTTCGGCAGCCGCTTTGGTATGGCTCTTGATTGAACGGATTAAGGTCGGCAAGGCAACCGCAGTTGGGTTTGCAACGGGTGCCGTTGCGGGCTTGGCCACTATAACCCCCGCCGCTGGCGTTATTGGCCCCGGTGGCGCGATGATCTTGGGCATCTTGGCCGCGATCATCTGCTTTTGGTTTGTTGGGATCGTCAAAGGTAAGCTTAAAATTGACGACTCGCTCGACGTATTCGCCGTGCATGGCGTTGGCGGCATATTGGGCTCTGTGTTGCTCGCTGTCTTCGCAAGCAAGGCGCTTGGCGGCGCTGGCTATGCCGAGGGTACAGACATGGCATCGCAGCTTTGGGTGCAGCTAAAAGCCGTTACCTTAGTGGCGGTGTACTCTGCTATAGCGACGCTGATTATAGGCTATGTAGTGTCGAAACTAATCCCGATGCGCGTCAGTGAAGATCAGGAACGCGATGGGCTGGATTTATCCAGCCATGGCGAACGCGCTTGGGATCTAGATTGAGGATATTGGCGGGGTGCGACGCGCTTGCCAATTTCTCAGCAGGGCTATCCCGTCTGAAGCGTCAATGCCCGAAACAAGCTGCGGTCTAGGTTATTATCAAATTTGCAGCCCAAGCGGTCACCTTCAGACCAGACGACAGTCGCACCGATGGTTTCGCTTCCCGCAAGCCGCAACCATACACGGTCGCCGGCCTTAACCCTACCCGCGTGCAAGATGCGGCAACCATATACCGACAAATCAACAAGCAACGCTGATAGGGGACGTTGCGCATGCCTCCGGACGGTTACTTTGCCAAATAGAACTGGATGACGCAGACCATCCCGATGCTCCAGACGGGCAGGCGGCAATTTGCGAAATTGAAACGACGTGTAGCCCATAATGCCCCCCTTCACCGTTCCATTAGGCAAAGAAGGTCAATATTCCGTAAACAATCAACGACGTCAGTCGCCCGTTAAAATGCGATCCATTAGCTGCTGTACCGTTGGAACAAAGCCGTTTGAATAAAATGGATCTTTGCCGAACAGATAGGCACTATGCCCTGCAAACATCAAATTTTCATCAATGGGCGCGCCATGGGCGATATTCTGAAGTGCCTTTTGAATGCAGAAGCTGCGCGGATCGGCAAGGCGGCCAGTGGAATTATTGTCATGGTCTTTCCAAGACGAAAACCCGCAATGCGACAAACAGCCCATGCAATCCTTCTGGTCCTTGCGGATAACTTCCCCCGATGAAGGCGTGACGAACACCAGCGAATTATCAGGTGTTTTCAGCGCGACGGTGAAGCCGCGTGCATCCCACTCGCGGGCCTTCATGAGGTCGGCTGGCTTGACCCAGAAATTCTTGCCCTTCACACCAACATCCAGCTGAACGGTATGTTCCGCATCGGCCGCCTGCACAAAAGAAATCTGACGGTCCGACCGTGCCTGAAGCTCAAGCAGGAAAGGATTGATCACTGCGCTGGAATAAAAGCCCGTTGGTGAAAACTGGTGCAGTAATACGCCGTCTTCGGGAATCTGCGTAAGTGCGTCCTTCCACCCTGCGGGTATCGGACTTTCCTGCGTCAACAGCGGGCGCGTTCCCAATTGGAACGCTATCTGTCCAAGCTCGGGATTATCAATCCAGTCACTCCAGTCGCGCAAGAACCAAACGCCGCCTGCCATGACAATCGGCACATCATCGGCGATACCTTCAACACGCATTACGTCGCGAAGTGCTTTTACACGAGGATAGGGATCTTCTGGGCTACGTGGGTCTTCGGCGTTGGACAGGCCATTATGGCCGCCCGCAAGCCATGGATCTTCATAAACCACAGCGCCGAGCCATTCGGGCACCTTGTGATAGGCACGCTTCCACAAGGCGCGGAACGCACGTGCGGAGCTGACGATCGGCAGATAGTATACGCCATATTGCGCGGCGATTTCAGACAGCTTGTATGGCATGCCAGCACCGCAGGTGACGCCCGTAACCATGCCCCGGGTCTGTTCAAGAATACCGTGTAGTATGCGCTGGGCGCCGCCCATTTCCCAAAGCACGTTGATGTTGATTGCGCCACGGCCGTTCGATATTTCATGTGCAAGGCGAACCTGCGCTATACCACCGCGAATGCCGTATTCGACAAGTTCTTCATGCCGTTCGGCGCGTGTTTTGCCATGGAAAACCTGCGGGATCATCTCGCCATTTTCATCATAGCTGTCGGCATTCACTGCCGAAACTGTACCAATACCGCCGGCTGCAGCCCATGCGCCAGAACTTGCATGATTTGTAGCGGCAGCGCCCTTGCCACCTTCGACCAACGGCCAAACTTCACGGCCGCCGTACATTATGGGTTTCAGACCTTTGAACACAATTGTAACCCCTAATATCTACGTCAAAAGCGCCGTTCAGCGTGCTTCTCTAGGGGCGCGCTATCGCAATTATCTAGCTTTGTCGCGCAAAATCGGCACGCTTCATGGCGGAGCCATAGAGCTGTCGGTAACGCGCAAACATGGTCTCTTCATCATATTGGGAACAGGCTACAAGACGGTTTGCTGCGCCCAATGTTTCGCGCAATGCGGCATCCGTTGCTAAGGCCCTAATTGCGCTGGAAAAAGCATCCTCGTCATTGCGCGGGACAATGTATGGCCGGTTCTCGCGCGACACGATATTGCGGACATCCCCTACATCGGTCGTTATGATAGGAAGGGCACTCGTCATCGCTTCAACGAGCGATACTGGGTATTGTTCGCTATCCGAAGAGAGTGCAAATATATCGAACAGGCGGATATAGCGCGCTGGATCACGCAAGAAACCGGGCATCATCACGCGGTCGGCGATGCCAAAGCGTCCAGCTTCTGTCATAATGGCATCGCGATCAGGTCCTTCGCCCACAATAGCGAGACGGACATTTGGTCCAGCCGCTGCGACTGCACGCACAAGCCGCGGCAGATTTTTAACAGGGCGCAGCCCCGCGATCGTTCCAACGACGATTTCCCCGTTCCGTTTTTGGAAGCCCGGAAACGCGCCGCGTTGTGGCCGACGGTTGAAGTGATCGGTATCGATTCCATTCGAAAAACGGCATATCTTATCCAGCGGTTGGTGCCAGATATTACGGGCGATTTTCTCCAATGTTTTTGATGGCACGACAAGCGCGTTTGTCCGTTGAAGCGCAATCGTTCGAAACCAATTTCGGTGCCATTTCAGCCGTTCGATTTCGTCATGGTCAAAGCCATCTTCATGATGGATCAGCGGCGGCAAGTTCATGCTGCGCGTAAACAAAGTGTGCGCCATAACGCCGTCCATCGCCCGCCAATTGTAGCTGAGCACGAGGTGGAATTTCTTCATATATCCAGCGAGACGGCGATAGCGCCCCATGCTTGGCATTCCGGCGAGGGAAGGTGCTGCGTCTTTTGGAAAGTTGACCTTCACACGACGGTCGAGTGCGCCTGCTGCCCCAAAGGCGTCGTCGACGGCCGAAAGCACTGTATGCTCTGCCTGATCGCCAAAATGGTTCATCAGGCGAACCGTGCGGGATTCCTGACTGCCTACGTTAAAACTGCTATGCAAATGGAGGATACGGACCGCCGCCATACTTGCCTTTCCTTTGCGCACCGCCCAGATGCGATATATGAATAAAAAACCGTTCCCATCCCCCTACCGTCCCGATCCACAAATCGCCAGCCTTGGCGCGCAAATTGGTGACCCCGCACAGCCCGCGAATTTTCCAGAGACGATCTTGCGGTTTCGCAACGACCGCTGGGCGGAAACAATCGGGCTGGCGAATTATGATGACGCGACGTGGATCCGGCACTTTGGGCGCTTTGAACCATTGCTCGCTAACATGCCGGTCCCGCTTGCGTTGCGATATCACGGGCACCAATTTCGCGTGTACAATCCCAATATCGGCGACGGTCGCGGGTTCCTGTTTGCGCAAATGCGTGACGGTGATGACCGGCTACTTGATCTGGGAACAAAGGGATCGGGCACGACACCCTACAGCCGGCGGGGCGATGGCCGCTTGACGCTGAAAGGTGGCGTCCGCGAGATATTGGCAACGGAAATGCTGGAGGCGCTTGGCGTCAACACCTCTAAGACATTCTCGATCATTGAAACGGGCGAAGCGCTGATGCGTGGGGATGAGCCATCGCCCACTCGCTCGGCGGTCATGGTGCGGCTGAGCCACAGCCATATCCGCATTGGCAGCTTCCAACGTGTGGCGGCTGAGGGCGATGCGGAGTTTATGCAGCAGTTGATCACATATTGCCTGACACAGCTCTATAATGTCGCCCCGTCGGAGAACCCATCGGCGCAATTGCTTGCGCTAGTGGTTGAACGCGTCGCTGATCTTGCTGCGTCTTACATGACAGCGGGCTTTGTTCATGGCGTACTCAACACCGACAACATCAATATCACGGGCGAAAGTTTCGATTATGGGCCATGGCGCTTTACGGAATATTGGGATCCGCAATTTACCGCAGCTTATTTTGACGAATCCGGGCTCTATGCATTTGGCAGACAGGCCGAAGCCTTGCACTGGAATCTTGGACAGCTAGCCGTTGCCTTGCGACTGGTGTCGGAGGCTCCGCCGCTCATTTCAGCAATGGAACGGTTCCCAGAACTATATCAAAGGGCAATTATTCGGCGCTTTTTATGGCGTCTGGGCGTTGCATCGCTTGGAGAAGCCGAAGACCGCCAATTGGTTGAGGCCGCCGAACGGGCAATGTCGCGGGAGAGAATTCCGATCGACACATTTTTTTATTAC